>NZ_KV831707.1:0-20122 GCF_001837185.1 Neisseria sp. HMSC064D07
GTCTCAGGCCGTCTGAAATTTCAGACGGCCTTTTGATTATGTTTTAAAGAATAGGGCGTAGCTTAGAGGCTCATACGCCGTGGCGGTCGAGCCAACGTTCGGCATCAAGCGCGGCTTGGCAGCCGGAAGCGGCGCTGGTGATGGCTTGACGGTAGGTATGGTCTTTGACGTCGCCTGCCGCCCATACGCCTTCGATATTGGTTGCGCCGACATTGTCACCGGTGCCGCCTTTGGTTTTCAGATAGCCGGTTTCATCCATATCGAGTTGACCTTTGAAAATATCGGTGTTGGGTTTGTGGCCGATAGCGATGAAAACACCTTTTACAGCGATTTCTTCAGTGCTGCCGTCATTGTGTTTCAGGCGTGCACCGGTAACGCCGCTTTCGTCACCCAAGATTTCATCAACCGAGCTGTTGAGCTTGAGGATGATTTTGCCTTCTTCGACGCGTTGCATCAGCTTGTCCACCATGATTTTTTCAGCGCGGAAGCTGTTGCGGCGGTGAATCAGGGTAACGGTGTTGGCGATATTGGCAAGGTAGAGTGCTTCTCCCACAGCGGTATTGCCACCGCCGACTACGGCAACATCTTGTTTTTTGTAGAAGAAACCATCGCAAGTTGCACAGGCGGAAACGCCTTTGCCGGCAAAGGTTTCTTCGCTTGGCAAACCTAAATATTTGGCGGATGCGCCGGTGGCAACGATGAGCGCATCGCAGGTGTATTCGCCCATATCGCCTTTGAGGGTAAACGGACGGTTTTGCAAATCAACGGTGTGGATTTGGTCGAAAATCATTTCAGTGCCGAAGCGTTCGGCATGAGCTTGGAAACGGGCCATTAGTTCCGGACCTTGTACGCCTTCTGCATCGGCAGGCCAGTTGTCCACTTCGGTGGTGGTCATCAGTTGTCCACCTTGCTCAACGCCGGTAATGATTACAGGGTTTAGGTTGGCACGGGCGGCATAGACGGCGGCAGTATAGCCGGCAGGGCCGGAGCCGAGGATGATGAGTTTATGATGGTTGCTCATGATGGTTTCCTTGCTGATAAATGATTGAATTTTGTCGTATCTAAGCTTTCAGACGGCCTGAATTTTACTTGAATCTGCCGCCGTCTGAAATATGTTTGTTGCTTGGGTTTAGTGGCTGTCTTTCCATTGATAGTATTTTGAACCGAGGAAAGAGCCGAGTTTGCGTAGGAAAGGCTGGGTAATGATGTTGCTGTGGCACAGTTGTTCAAAAGGTTTCAGACGACCGTCATCACCCATGATGGCTTCGGCAATCGCCAAGCCGGCAATGCCGGTAATCGCCATGCCGTGTCCGGAATAGCCTTGGGCGTAGAAAACGGTAGGGGCGAGGCGGCCGAAATGTGGGGCGAGGTTGCGCGTAATGTCGCATTCGCCGCCCCAAGAATGCTCGATTCTGACGTTGGCAAGTTGCGGGAAAACTTTCAGCATGTCTTGGCGGACGAGTTCGGTCATGCGGTCAGGGTCGTCGATAAACTCGTTGTCTTTGCCGCCAAAAAGCAGGCGGCTGTCAGCGCTGAGGCGGTAGTAGTCAAGGACGTGGCGGTTGTCGCAGATGGCCATATTGTTGCGGATCAGGTCTTTGGCACGCTCGCCCAGAGGCTCGGTGGCAATGATAAAGGTGCTGACTGCAATGGCTTTTTGTTCCAATACTTTGAATTTCGGGTGTAAACCGGCATAAGTATTGACGGCATAAACGAGGTTTTTGCACTCAACGCTGCCATTGGGCGTATGAACCAGCCAGCCGTTATCGCATGGCTCGATACGCGTCATCGGGGATTGCTCAAAAAGTTGTACGCCTGCATCGGCTGCCGCTTTGGCAATGCCTAGGGTGTAATTGAGCGGGTGTAAGTGGCCGGATAAAGGATCAAATTGCGCGCCTTGATACATATCGCTGGCAAGTTGTTGTTTCAGCGTGGCTTTATCCCAAAGCTGGTAATGGCTTGCACCATAATGTTTTTGAGCGTGTTCGTGCCATTGCTGCAATTCTTCCCAATGCTGAGGACGGACGGCGACGGTAGCGTAGCCGCGTTGCCAATCGCATTGGATGTTGTGTTTTTGAATGCGCGAGTCAACCAGTTCAACGGCTTGCAGGGATTGCTGCCAGAACCATTGTGCCTGTTCCAAGCCGACTTGTTTTTCGATTTCTTCCATGCCGCAGGCAAAGTCGCTGATGACTTGTCCGCCGCTGCGACCTGATGCGCCGAAACCGATACGAGCGGCTTCAAGTACGATGACTTCATGGCCGTTTTCGGCAAGCGGTAGAGCGGTGCATAAGCCGGATAGGCCACCGCCGATAACGCAGGTTTCAGTTTTCAGACGGCCTTCAAGCGTCGGATAAGATGGATGGGGATTGGCCGTGCTGACATAGTAGGAAGGAAGGTATTCTTTGAAGCTGGGATTAATCATGATTTGAGCTTTAGGTTGGTTTTCACTTCATTGAAATTGGTTTTCAGACGGCCTTAAATGTGGGCTTAGATTCAGGCCGTCTGAAAGGATAAGATGCAGTTAATAAAACAGGCTGTTCCGATGCTTTATCGGACAGCCTGTCTGCATATTAGGCGGCTTTCTCGGCTGCCAATTTTTCTTGGCGGTAGGCTTCGGCAGCCTCGCGTTCCCGTTTGGTTGCCTGACGCATCATCCAGTAGTTAACGACAATCACCAGCGTACTGATGATACCGATCAGGATGGTTGCCAAAACGTTCATCTGAGGGTCAAGGCCGAGTTTGATTTTGGAGAAAATCACTTGCGGCAATGTCGATGAACCCGGGCCTGACAGGAAGGAGGTAATCACCAAGTCGTCCAAAGACAGGGTAATGCCCAAGAGGAAGCCGGAAGCAATCGCAGGGGCAATCAGCGGCAGGGTAATCACGAAGAAAATCTTCAGTGGACGGGCACCCAAGTCCATAGCAGCCTCTTCCAAGGATTGATCCAATTCCACCAAGCGCGAGCGGATAACGACGGTAATGTACGCCATACAAAGCGTGGTGTGGCCGAGGAAGATAGTAAAGAAGCCGCGATCGAAGTAGAGCGATTGCAGCAATTCACTGCCTTGCAGGAACATTTGCACCTGAATAATCAATAGCAGCATGGACAAACCGGTAATCACGTCAGGCATCACCATAGGCGCGGAAATCATACCGGCAAACAGGGTGCTGCCGCGGAAGCGCTTGATACGCGCCATGGCGTAACCAGCCAATGTGCCGAGTGCTACGGCGGCAAGCGAGGAAACGATGGCGATACGCAATGACAGCCAGGCCGCTTCCAAGATGGTGTCGTTTTCCATCAATGCGCCGTACCATTTGGTTGAGAAACCGCCCCAAACGGTAACCAGTTTGGATTCATTGAAAGAATAGATGACTAAAACCACCAGCGGAATATAGAGGAATGCCAGCGAGAGCAGGAGCATCAGTTTCAAGAACCAGGATAATTTGGTTTTCTGCATTATTTGCCTCCTTCTTCCAATTCACGGTTTTCATAGTGCTGGAACAGGGCAATCGGTACAACCAGCAGGGCAACCATAACGACGGCGACGGCAGAAGCCAGCGGCCAGTTGTTTTGGTCGAAGAATGCCTGCCACAATACCTTACCGATCATCAGGTTTTCAGAACCGCCCACCAATTCAGGAATCACAAATTCACCGACGGCCGGCACGAAGACCAGCATAGAGCCTGCGATGATGCCTGTTTTGGATAAAGGCAGGGTAATGGTAAAGAACGATTTGATCGGACTTGCGCCCAAGTCGGAAGCGGCTTCGAGCAGACGGTTGTCCAGTTTTACCAACTGTGTGTACAGCGGCAAAATCATAAACGGCAGATAGGCGTAAACCATCACCAAATTCAGCGAGAAAGCATTGTAGAACAGGTCTAAAGGCTCGCTGATGATTCCATATTTGATTAAGAAATTATTGATGATGCCGTTGTGACCCAATAAGCCCATCCATGCGTAAACACGCAACAGGAAAGAGGTCCAGAAAGGTAGCATGATTGCCAACAGCAGGCCGTTGCGCGCAGCCGGATTGGCGCGTGAAATGGCATAAGCGGTCGGATAACCAATCAACAGGCAGATGATGGTCGTCGTCAGCGCGGTCTTAATCGAAGACCAGTAGGTCATCAAATAGATATTGCTGTTTTCACTGTCGCCAAACGGATTGAGCGTATTCCAAAAGTTTTGGAAGATGTCGGCGTAGTTCTGATAGCTGATGGCAATGTTCAGACGGCCTAAGTCTTCATCAATCGTCGTCAACGGCGTAAATGGCGGAATGGCGATTTCTTGTTCGGCAAAGCTGATTTTCAATACGATGGCGAACGGAATCAGAAACAGCACCAAGAGCCAGATATACGGCACGGCAATCACTGCACGCTGTCCAGGACGGCGAAACAGTTTCTTTTTCAGTTTTTTAAGGTCCATTGCATTTCCCTCAAATTAACTGTACAGAGGCGTAGGTTGGTTTTCAGGCCAGCTGATATAGACAGTCTCGTCCCAAGTCGGCGGAGTAATGTTGCGCACATACCAATAAGGTGCGGGAACTTGGCTCTTAACGACACGGCCGTTGGCGAGTTTGATGTGGTAAATCGCAAAGCTGCCCAGGTAGGCAATTTCTTTAACTGTGCCTTGAGCCCAGTTGTGCGCGCCCAAGTGTTCCGGTTTTTCTTTATGCAAATCAATGTCTTCAGGGCGGATGCTGATCCAGATTTCATGCTCGTTCGGAACGCCCAGACCGTGGTCGATGCGGACGTGGTTTTCCAAGCCGTCACATTTGACGATAGAGAAATCGGCGCGGTCGTCAATAACGACGCCGTCAAAAATATTGGTTTCGCCGATAAATTCAGCGGTAAAGCGACTGTTAGGGTAATCGTACACGTCGCTAGGCGTACCGACTTGGCGCAGTTGGCCGTCGGACATAATGGCGATACGGGTAGCCATCGTCATCGCTTCTTCTTGGTCGTGGGTAACCATGATGCAGGTTACGCCGACTTGTTCCAGCGTGTTGACCAATTCCAGTTGGGTTTGTTGGCGCAGTTTTTTATCGAGTGCGCCCAAAGGTTCGTCAAGCAGCAGGATTTTAGGACGTTTCGCCAGGCTGCGTGCCAAAGCGATACGTTGTTGTTGGCCGCCGGAAAGTTGGTGCGGCTTGCGTTTGGCGTATTTGGTCATTTGCACCAGGCGCAACATTTCTTCGACGCGGGCGTCGATTTCGCCTTTAGGCATTTTGTCTTGTTTCAGACCGAAAGCGATGTTTTGCTCAACGCTCATGTGCGGGAACAGGGCATAGCTTTGGAACATCATGTTGATTGGGCGCTCATACGGGGCAAGCTTGGTAATGTCTTGGCCGTCGAGAATGATTTTGCCCTGATTGGGGCTTTCCATGCCTGCCAACATGCGCAGCAGCGTGGATTTGCCACTGCCTGAGCTGCCCAAAAGGGCAAAGATTTCATGTTGGTAAATGTCCAAGTCGATGTTATCGACAGCGTAATTGTCACCAAACTTTTTCACCAAGCCTTGGATTTGCAGATAAGGTTTGGCTGAAGACGCAGTGGTTGCGGTCATAATGGCAATACTCCAAAAAGAAAGACGAGTACCGGCAAAACGGATTTTCGAATGGGTGATAAAAAGCTGTTTGATTGCTGGCGGGAGTCGGACGGAGGCCGTCTGAAACTCTTGTAAAGCGCACGGGCAGCGTGGATAGAAAGCAGTTTAAGCCTAAGCTTTTGCTCTCGGCAAACTCGATATTATATTAGCCTAAGCCTCATAGGGGCAATATGAAATTGCTTGTATCGGCTGATTTGAAACAAATAGGAAAGGAAAGGCAGGCAGGGGAACAGGATAGCGAAAATGGGTAACGTTGTTTTTCTGCACAAAGTGGCTTAATTGTTATTCATTTGTCTTAAATAATTATTCAAAATAGAATAAAATACGCAAATTGCATTTATTTGCTAAAATCATAATGGATTACGTTTTATATCGGGTGAGGCGGTTTTGCTCAGAATTGAAACTAAATCCGCTATATGAATAAAAGGGAAAATATGAGTATCAAAGAATGGCCCGAAGGGGAGCGACCGCGTGAGAAGCTGTTGGAGCGTGGCGCGGAGGCATTGAGTGATGCAGAGTTGCTGGCGATTTTGTTGCGTGTCGGAACGCGCGGCATGAGCGCGGTCGATTTAGCGCGTTATTTGTTGAGTGAGTTTGGCAGCTTGGGGAAGCTGATGAGTGCGGATGCCAAAACACTCGCTGCTTATAAGGGCATGGGCTTGGCGAGCTATACTCAATTTGCAGTGGTCAAAGAAATCGGGCGGCGGATTTTGGGTGAAGATTTGCAGGAGCAGATTGTTCTGTCAAACCCGCAATCGGTTGCGGATTATCTGCGCCTGCATCTTGGGCATGAAAAAATCGAGATCAGCGTTGCGTTGCTGCTCAACCGTCAAAATCAATTGATTGCGGTACGGGAATTATCGCGCGGTACAGTGGCGGAAAACACGGTTTATATCCGTGAAATCGTCAAATTGGCATTGGATGAATATGCCGACAGTTTGATTTTGGCACACAATCATCCGGGCGGTTCGGCAAGGCCGTCTGAATCTGATGTGCAGTTTACAGAGCGTTTGAAACAGGCTTTAAGTTTGGTCGATATTACGCTCTTAGACCATTTTATCGTGACGGCAAAAGAAATCTGCTCTTTGCGCGAACAGGGCTATATGTAAGGATGAATGTTCAGACGGCCTCAGTAGGATTCCTAGGCCGTCTTGAAGGATTATTGCGTTACTTCATCGGATGATTCTTCTTTGTGGATGATTTCTTCCGATTTTGGCTTTTCTTTGCTCTTTTCTTTTTCTTTGTCCTTGTCTTTTTTGCCGTCAGGAATAGCGGCATCAATCACTGCCCCCGTTCCTTTGACAACCAATTTTCCAGCAGTCAGGACGGTTGTGGCAGCCAAATCGACAGCCGCACCTACAACGCAGCCGTTAAGCGTCAAGCAAAGGGCAAGTGCCGGAAGCAGGCGTTTTGTACATCTCAATGGCTGCATCCGCAGTGTCCTTCGTGATGATGGCCGCATCCGAGTGCTTCTTGCCAAGCATCATCATCGCCGTCAAATTCTTCAACTTCGTCAAATTCGCCGTTTTCTACCATGCTTACCAGCTCTTCCAAGCTTTCTGCGCCTTCTACCCAAAAGCAGGGAATATCGGGTGGTGTGTCGGGGGCAAGCAGGGCGGCCTGTTGGTCGTGCCAAGCAATCCAGTAGCCGTTTTGCGTTTGTACGAATACGGCATCGGGATGGATGGTTTCGTTTTCGGTATTGACCAGCATTCTGGCAGCGATATCGGTTTGAAAAGGTAAGGTTTGCATGATGGTTTGAGAATGTAAGAAAAGAAAGTATTGTAACATGGCAAAAACAAACGCACCGTCTGAGTCAGGCGGTGCGTTTGTGTCTCGGCAACTTGGGGGCGGTCAGTTTAGAGTGTCAGCCGCACCGGGAATGTCATTCCGTCAAGATTATTTGTTGTCGTTAGCCAAAACGAAGCGGTAAATAGCTGCGCCAACTGCTGCGCCGGCAATAGGAGCCAACCAGAACAACCACAGTTGTTCAACAGCCCAGCCGCCTTGGAACAAGGCAACGCCGGTAGAACGTGCAGGGTTAACGGAAGTATTGGTTACAGGAATACTAATCAAGTGAATCAGGGTCAGACCCAGGCCAATGGCGATAGGGGCAAAGCCAGCCGGAGCCAGTTTGTCGGTAGAACCCATGATGATGATCAGGAAGAATGCGGTCAGTACGAATTCGATCAGCAAAGCGGCCATCATGTCGTAACCGTTAGGAGAGTGCTCACCGAAACCGTTGCTGGCAAAGCCGGAAGCAACAGCATCAAAACCGGTTTTACCGGAAGCAATCAGATACAGAACGCCCGCAGCGGCAATCGCACCGATAACTTGGGATACGATATAAGGCAACAGGTCTTTACCGTTGAAACGGCCGCCGATGAAAAGGCCGACGGAAACGGCAGGGTTGAAGTGGCCGCCGGAAATGTGGCCGACAGCGTAAGCCATGGTCAGTACGGTCAAACCGAATGCTAAAGCGACACCGGCAAAGCCAATGCCAAGCTCAGGGTAGGCTGCTGCCAAAACTGCGCTGCCGCAGCCACCGAATACCAGCCAGAAAGTGCCGAAAAATTCTGCAAAATATTTTTTCATTTGTTTTTCCTCGTAAAGGGTGGGGTGTTGCCGAAGGCATGAATCATAATAAGATTGCTTCTAATCGAAAAACGGATTTACCTGTTTTTTCCGGCCTTGATTTAAGCGAAGATAAATTAATCCAGATGGTCGCTGCTTTGCGCCAAGATAGTGCGGTTGCCGTTGTTTTCCGCCGGGGAAACAATACCGTCGGCTTCCATTTGGTCAATCAGGCGGGCGGCGCGGTTGTAGCCGATGCGCAGTTGGCGTTGGATATTGGAAATGCTGGCTTTACGTGATTTCAAGACAACGGAAACGGCTTCGTCATACATGGGGTCGAGGTCGCTGTCGGTGCTGCGGCTGGTACCGGTAAAGTCCTCGGTCGAACCGCTGCTTAGAATATCGTCGATATAGTCAGGTGCGCCGAATTGTTTCAGGTATTCCACTACGCGGTGTACTTCGTTGTCGGATGCGAATGCGCCGTGTACACGTTGCGGATAGCCGGTACCGGGTGGCAGGAACAGCATATCGCCCTGACCGAGTAGGTTTTCCGCACCCATTTGGTCAAGAATCGTGCGGCTGTCGATTTTGCTGGACACTTGGAAGGCAATGCGTGTCGGAATATTGGCTTTAATCAGGCCGGTAATGACATCCACGCTTGGGCGTTGGGTAGCAAGAATCAAATGGATACCGGCTGCGCGTGCTTTTTGGGCGAGGCGGGCAATCAGTTCTTCAATTTTTTTGCCTGCAGTCATCATCAGGTCGGCAAACTCATCTACCACGACCACGATAAACGGCAGTTTCTCCAATGGCTCAGGGTTTTCAGGCGTGAGGCTGAACGGGCTGCCGATTTTTTCGCCACGCGCGGCGGCTTCGGCAATTTTTTGGTTGAAACCGGCAAGGTTGCGCACGCCCATAAAGCTCATCAGGCGGTAGCGTTTTTCCATTTCGTTGACGCACCAGTTCAGGGCATTTGCTGCCAGTTTCATATCGGTCACGACAGGGGCAAGCAGGTGCGGAATGCCTTCGTAAATGCTCAACTCCAGCATTTTCGGGTCAATCATAATCATGCGTACGTCTTCAGGCGTTGCTTTGAAGAGCATGGACAGAATCATGGCGTTCACGCCTACGGACTTACCCGAACCGGTCGTACCGGCAACCAGCAGATGCGGCGCTTTAGCCAAGTCTGTCACAACAGGCTGGCCGGTAATGTCTTGGCCGAGGGCCAGGGTCAGTTTAGATTTGGATTCGGTAAACGCAGGCGAATTGAAGATTTCGCTCAGGCGGATCATTTGGCGTTTCGGATTAGGCAATTCCAAGCCCATGCAGGTTTTGCCGGGGATGGTTTCCACCACGCGGATGGAAGCCACGCCAAGTGAGCGCGCCAAGTCTTTTTCAAGGTTCAAAACGGCACTGCCGCGCACGCCGACATCAGGCTCAATCTCGTAGCGCGTAATGACCGGGCCGGAATAGGAGTCCATCACTTTGACTTTAACTTTGAACTCAGCCAGTTTTTCTTCGATGGTAATGCTGTTTTCCAGCAACTGTTCTTCAGTTTGCGAGGCGCTTGGGTCAAACTGCGGCGGCAGAAGCAGGGCGGTAGTCGGCAGGTGTGCCTCGGTAAGTGTTGCCGAAGCTGGAATAGCTACACTTGGCGTACTCTCTTGAATGCTTGGTTCTACGGTTTGAACAGGCGTTTCAACGACTGTCTGTGTATATTCAGACGGCCTTGCGATTGTTTCAACAGATTCAACGGGTTCAATGGTTTCAACCGCTTGA
The DNA here is from genome assembly GCF_001837185.1 of Neisseria sp. HMSC064D07. Taxonomy (NCBI): domain Bacteria; kingdom Pseudomonadati; phylum Pseudomonadota; class Betaproteobacteria; order Neisseriales; family Neisseriaceae; genus Neisseria; species Neisseria sp. HMSC064D07. Next base: position 9,962 of record NZ_KV831707.1, read on the forward strand.
ATAGCTTCTGCTTCCGCTTGTACAGGTGCTTCCGGTTCATTATCGAATTCAGCTTCTTCGACGGCAGATTCACTGATTAAATAATCGTGGATACTGCGTTCAGGCTGATTGCTGACATGCGCATTGACTTGTGCATCAAAAATCGGCACTTGGATTTTATGTTCAAAAGCAGGCGGTTCGGGAATATCAATCGGCGCAATCGAGGTTTGGAAAACGGGTGGCTCGGGAATATCGGTTTTCGCCATAGGGACAACCGGTACGGCAGGCGGCTCAACTACGGTTGCGTTTGGCGCGGCAGGTCGGGAGATATAAGGAGATTTTTTAACAGGCGCAGCCGGTTTCGGACGGGACGGTGTTGCCGGTTGTGGTGCAACAGCTTCCGTGGCAGCTTGTTTACGCGCCCATCTTTCGGCGGCCGCTTCGGTATGGCGAACTTGACGGCGCAGGCTGGCAGGACGGCTGATTTGTCCCAAGTTGGCCAGAATTTCGTCATTTTCGATGGTGCGCGGAGAGTAGTCGCGCAAAGGGGCGACGGCCGCGGCCAGTTTGTGGCGTGCAGCGGTACGGCGGGCAAGGTTGTCGTGAATATCTTCCGCTTGGATTTCAGAAGGGAATGCCTGCATGGAAGTATAGGGGAGGATGGCTTCTTTTTCTGCAGTTCTTAAGGCCGTCTGAACGGTTTCGATATGCGGCGCATTGGCTTCTGCCACGCGGACATTGTTGGCACGCGCCAAGGCACGCTCGCGTGTGCGGCGCAAGATAGGGTCGTTGTAGTCGATGATTTCCATGCCGGTCATCGGCAGGGATGAAGCACGCAATAATGGAGTTTCAACTTCGTCTTTGTAAATCGGCGCATTTTTTTCGGCCAAATGCTCGTTCCATTCTTCAACTGCTGCTTCGTGCAGGGAACGTGTGGCTTCTTCTAATGTGATTTCTTCAAAATTGTTGTTTTGCACTAAAGACGGGCTGTATTCGGGCGTTTCCATTTGTGCAAACGGCGTGATTTTAGGAATACGTTCCGGTTTGGCAGGTTTGCGGGTTTTAGGCTCAGCTTTGATTTCTTCTTCGGTAGCTGCGATGTGTTCCAGCTCTTCGGCAACTGGCTCTGCTGCGTGTTCTTCTGTTTCGGCGCGTTGCATTTTATTGTGTTCGAGCGCGGAAAGCAGGCGGATGCGGGCGATTTTATGGTTGTCGGCAGTGCGCTTGTTCATGCTGAACAAACGTTTCAGGCTGTCCAGTTGGTCGGAAAAACTGACCGGGCTGTCTTCTTTGTTTATTTCTTGTTCGTCGCCACTGAGTCGGGCCAATTCTTGGCGCCATTTTTGCTCTTGTTTCTGGCGCAACCAGAACAAGCCGGCTATGACAGCCAGCAGAATTAAAGCCAATATTGTCCAAAGCATGCGTCCATCCCCTTAATTAAACGGCAAAGTCCGTTATTCTAACGCTTTTTTCGGGTAAACAAAACCAGCCGAAACAAGCTTTAACGGCAAAGGCAGACAGGATTGTCAAAGCTATGGCTTGAGACGCGTATAATAGGCCGTCTGAACATTTTGCGGATGAGATGATGATTTTTCAAAACGGATGGTTTCCCGTTGGTGTCGTGATGGCTGCATGGCCTGTGTTGCTGGTAATTTTTGCTTTGTGTGCAAAGCAGGCATGGGTGTCGGTATCGCAGCATCGTTCCGCATTCTTGGTGGCTGCCGTGATGTTGCCGCTGGCTTGGAGTTTGAATGCTTCCCCGGAAAGCGGACAACTGGCCGGCATGAGCTATCATTTGCTTGCTTTAAACCTGACGGCTTTAATGCTGGGCACTTCTGCCGCATTCTGCCTTGGTGTTTTGCTGTTTTTTCCGTATTTGTGGCTTTGGGGCGATTGGCATATGTTCCCCATCAACGCCTTGTCCGTATTGCTTCCGCCTTTGTTGGTGAACTTGGGTTTCCGCCATTGGGTGTCGCGTTTGCCTGCCAATATCTTTATCTTTATTTTTCTGAATGGTTTTTGGGCTGCGGCGGTCGGAATGGTGTTTACCGGCGTAATTTTGGTCGGTTTGTTGGACTGGGCGGATGTATTCGATACGGCGGTATTATGGAAAACCGCTTTTCCTGTTTTCTTCTTAATCGCTTGGGCAGAGGCATTTTTGAGCGGTATTTCAACAGCCATTTTTATCGCGCTTAAGCCGCAATGGATTTGTACTTTCGATGACGACAGGTATTTGAAATCCGCGCCTAAGATTTGGCAATAAGATATGAAGGTATCCTTGCTTGGTTTTCAGACGGCCTAATGACCGGATGGCCTGTTTTTTGAATTGAATGTTTAACTTGTTATGTTTGCTTATATTTTTCCCATTGTTTGCGGTGCCATTGTCGGAGCTGTATTGCGTTGGCTGTTTGGCTTGGTGCTGGTGTCTTCTGCGCCTTTTTCTATCGGTACATTGGCGGCAAACTGGCTGGGCGCGTTGCTGATTGGTGTATTGGCAGAACTCTTAACCGATCCGCAATGGCGTTTGCTTTGGATTACCGGCTTTCTCGGCAGCTTGACCACATTTTCAGGTTTTTCAGTGGAGATGGTGGGTTTGATGCAGGCGCAACGTTGGGGTATGGCTTTGATGGCGACCTGTCTGCATGTTTTCGGTTCATTTGGTTTGACAGCGCTGGGGATTAAATTGGCGCAGATTTGGAAGTAAGCAAAAATAACAGGGTGCAAAATTGCACTCTGTTATTTTTTATAGGCATTTAATCAATGCCAATAAGCAAACAGACGGTTTCTTGACAATAGATTTTGCCGGACTCGCTTAAGTGTGCCGGTTTGTAGGCGGCAAAGGTGTAGGTCAGGTCTGCGCGGAATGTGTCGGGATCGGCTTCGGCGGTGTCGCAGTTGAGGCCGGTGGGAATATCGAGGGCGACTTTCAGGCCGTCTGAATGATTGAGTTGGCGGCAGAGAGCGGCGATTTCGGTTGGAAGGGCGCCGCTGAAGCCTGTGCCGAATATGCCTTCGATAATGATGTCGTAACCTTTTTTCAGACGGCCTTCCAGTTCTTGTGCGGATATCAATTCAATATGGGGCAAACCGTTGAGGCGTTCTCGATTGGTTTGAGCCAAGGGGGAGAGGTTTTCTCCGAGTGAAAACAGAATGTCGATGTGCCAACCTTGCGCCTGCATATATCTTGCCATGACTAAGCCGTCGCCACCGTTGTTGCCTTTGCCGCAAACGATCAGGGCGCGTCCGGCTTGAGGATGACGCTGCATAAGGTCTCGGGCGGCAGAGCTGCCGGCATTTTCCATCAGTTGGTCGAAGCTCGTGCCTTTATCGACGGCTGCTTGCTCGCGTTCGCGCATCTGGGCGGCGGTATAGACTTTCATGATCGGCTCTCTTTACAGGAAGTTATTTGTCGGCGGTATTCATCAGGCGCAAGGCTTTCAGACGGCCTATTTCTTTTTGATATTCCACCAGTCCGATAAATGTGCCGTCTTGGCTGTATACGCGAATGGGCTGTTCGGCGGAAATGTCTTCGGTAAACTGGGGGCGTTGACCGTGTTTGAGCATGGTAACGGCGTAGTCGTTTAGCTCCAGTTTGGGAAAATATTGCACCAAAACATCGCAAGGCAGCAGCAGGGCATCGCGTTCGGCTTCATCCAATTCTGTCAAGGTTTCGAGCGTGTGGCTTTGGGCAATGGTAAAACCGGCGGTTTCAGTACGGCGCAGGGCGGTCAGGTGGGCAAATGTGCCGATGTGTTTGGCGATGTCTTCGCTGAGGGTTCGGATGTAAGTACCCTTGCTGCAGCGTACGTCTATCACGGCTTTGGGTGCATCAAACTCTGTGATATCAATGGAGTAAATGGTGATATCGCGCGCTTTGCGTTCGATAACGATACCTTTGCGCGCGTATTCGTACAGCGGTTTGCCTTCGTGCTTGAGGGCTGAAAACATCGGCGGCACTTGGCGGATATCGCCCGTTAAGGCTTGGCAGGCCGTCTGAAATTCGGATAGTGAAATATCGGTGCGAGCAGTGGCAACGATTTCGCCTTCTGCATCACCCGTACTGCTGGCTTCGCCCAGTTTCAGCGTGGCGGTATAGGCTTTGTCGGCATCAATCAGATATTGGGCGAACTTGGTCGCTTCGCCGAAACAAACAGGCAAAAGCCCTGTGGCCAAAGGATCGAGTACGCCGGTATGCCCGGCTTTTTCGGCACGGAACAAACGCCGCGCTTTTTGCAGGGCGGTATTGCTGGAAAGTCCTTCGGGTTTGTCGAGGAGAAGAACGCCGTTGACCGGGCGTTTGGTGGGTTTGGCTGTCATAGTGTTTTTTTAAGGAACATGCCGTCTGAAAAAAGAGTTTTATATTTTCAGACGGCATTTTATTATCAGTTGAACCATTTAAAGCGATAAGTTGTCCGCTTGATTTTTATAAATGGAAATGAAGAAACTTCAGAAACCTCTACAGATTTTGGTTGCATGGTTTGCTTTGCCAATGTTGCGGTTACCGTTACACTTTTGAAAAGTTGGTCTGCATCTATCAGTTCTTTCGTAGTTACCTTATCTGTTTTCAAGAAGCTTTCGTTGCTGATATCGGCAGTCTGATCCATATTAACTTGAGATTGGTATCGTAATGTTATCTCTTGATCAGTCTGATTTATCAATTCATAAGAACTTGTTTGAATATACGGTATGCCTAAGATAGAAAAATTTTTCTGAGATGGGGCAGGTAGCTTGTCAGGGTTAATATCCGCCCAAAGCCATATCCAGTAACCCCATGGATTGTCCATCTTTTTTTGTTTTATGGCATTTTGTATTTCTAGATTGTTTAATTCCTCCAAGTCATCTTTACTAATACTTTTCTTCTCAAGGCTTATTTTCTTTGATTGAGTGTAAAAATCTTTCCAGTTGATAATATCAACAGCTTGTCCTGATTGATTAATTAGTAAAACAATGGGTGGCAGAGTTTGCGAAGAGAGTACATCTTCTTCGCTAGGTTTGTAATCATTGATAGAAATAATATTACGGTTGCCGTAAGACAGTACAAAGTTGCTTATTCCCCGTTTGGTTAATTGAATGAAATACCTATACTCTATCACGTCGGATGAAACATCATTTGTTTCTGTCACGCCATATGGAATATCAGTTATCTCTGTTACTTCGGCTTTATTTTGCTTCCAATTAAAAGATAAAGGCGTGGAAAAGGCATAGGACGCTGTTGCAAATAAAATAGATACAAGCCATTTTTTCATCATAGATTTCTTAATCTTCAACCGGTTTTTCCGCCGCCACTTGGTCGATCAGGCTGGAAATGCTCATGCCGCGTTCGAGTGATTCGTCGTATTTGAAGTGCAGCTCGGGCGTTTTGAAGAGTTTGATGCGTTTGGCCAATTCGCTGCGCAAATGGCCTTTGGCGTGTTCCAAAGCTTCTTCGGTAATGTCGCGCGTGCTGTCGTCGAGGACGGTATAGAACACGGTGGCGTGGCTGTAATCGCGGGTGACTTCGACTTCGTTGATGGTGATGAAGCCTGCGCGCGGATCTTTCAGGCCGGTGCGGACGAGTTCGGCAAGCTCGCGCATGATTTGTTCTTTGACACGGTCTTGGCGGGCGTAGCCGCGTTGAGGTTTTCTCATGGTTTTCCTTGATGTATGGCAGGCTGTCGTTTTCAGACGGCCTGCGGTTTGGATTTTGAAAAGCAGCCTATTATAACGGAGCACGGTTTATTGTGCTTGAACCGAGAAAGGCATATCGATTTTTTGCCATTGCGCGCTTTCGTAGTCCAGCGCATCGGCGATGAGGGGGTGTTGCTCCAGCCATTGGGCATTGATGCGCAAGATGAAGCTGTGGTTGTTTTCATCGATGCGAAGCTGGGTTTGCGGCGGCAAATCAAGCGGCAGGCGCGAACGGCAGAAGAGGGCGGCCAGGCGCAGGGATAATACGGCACACCACATGATTTCGTTGTTGCCGATAATGTCTGCCATTTTCTTGAGGTCGCCGCGATGGCCGATAACCAGTTGCGCCAAAATGGTTTGCTCTTTGCGTGAGAAGCCCGGCATATCGGCGTTTTCGAGAATGTAGGCGGAGTGTTTGTGATAACCGGTATGGGCAATATCCAAGCCGATTTCATGCAGACGGCCTGCGCGGCTGAGGTATTGGTTCCACAGGGCAAGCTCTTGAACAGTTACGTTTTTGGCGTGGCACAGGCTGTTCATAAAGGCTTGCGCGGTATCGGCAACGCGTTTGGCTTGGTTGAGGCTGACGTGGTAGCGTTTTTGGAACTCGGCCGTTGTCTGTTCGCGCATATCAACATTGAGGCTGCGGCCGATTAAGTCGTAGAACACGCCGTCGCGGAGGGCGGCTTCGGTAACGGTCATTTTGGTCAGCGAGAGTTCTTCAAAAGCGGCCATCATCACGGCCAACCCGCCCGCGAAAACTTCGATGCGTTCGGGTTTGAGGTTTTCAAATTTGGCTTTTTTAACCGAACCGGCTTCGATGATCCTATCGGCAAGATAACGCATGCCTTGGGCGGTAATGTCGGCTTCTTGCGGCAATTCGGCTGCCAAAACGTCGCGTATGGATTTTGCCGAACCGGACGTGCCGATGGCGAAATCCCAACCGGTACGCTTCATCATTTTGCTGATGCGTTGGATTTCGATACGCGCGGCGGAAACGGCGGCTTGGAAATCTTTGGCAGTCACTTTATTTTGAAAGAAGCGCATGCTGTACGTTACGCAGCCTAAAGGCAGGCTTTCTGTGGTCAGTGGTTGCAAATCCGAGCCGATAACAAATTCGGTCGAACCGCCGCCGATGTCGATAACCAGCATTTTGTCGCCTTTGGGCGGCAGGGTATGCACTACGCCGGTGTAAATCAGACGCGCTTCTTCACGGCCGGCAATGACTTCGATGGGGAAACCCAGCGCCGCTTCGGCACGGGGCAGGAATTGGGCAATGTTTTTGGCGACGCGGAAAGTGTTGGTGGCCACCACGCGCACGTTTTCAGGCTGGAATCCGCGCAGGCGTTCGCCAAATTTCGCCAAACATTCCAAGGCTTGTTCTTGAGAGGCTTCGCTCAGGTTTTTTTGTTCGTCCAAGCCGGCGGCAAAGCGAACCATTTGTTTGAACGAGTCGATGACTTTCAGCTGGCCGTTGTTGTTTTCACAAATTTGCAGGCGGAAACTGTTGGAACCCAAGTCGACGGAGGCTAAAACGTTGGCGGGAGTGGTGGTCATAAAAAATACCGCTTGATTAGAAAAACCTAAATGTTACTTGAGGCTGTATCACTTGACAATAAAAGGAATACAGCTCTTTGATTCTGCTCATAGATGTATTTTATAATGCTGATTTTAAGCAAATATATCGAAGGCCGTCTGAACTTTTTAGACGGCCTAAAAAGAGAAAATACATGAAATCGGAAAACCAAGATTCCTTATTTTTATCGCGCCGCCGTATGTTGCAAGTTGGCGGAGCCATGCTTTTGACGCCTGCGACCGCATGGGCTGGGGCGCAACGTGAAGAAACGCTGGCGGATGATGTGGCTTCCGTGATGCGCAGTTCGATTAATAGTGCCAGCCCTGCGCGGCTGGTGTTTGCAGATTCGAAGGAAGGGGAACGTTGGTTGGCGGCGATGTCTTCCCGATTGGCACGCTTTATTCCCGATGAGGGCGAGCGCCGCCGTTTGTTGGTCAATATTCAATACGAAAGCAGTCGCGCCGGACTCAACACCCAAGTGATTCTGGGTTTGATTGAAGTGGAAAGCGCGTTTCGCCAATATGCCATCAGCGGAGTGGGCGCGCGCGGTTTGATGCAGGTGATGCCGTTTTGGAAAAACTATATCGGCAATCCGTCGCACAATCTTTTCGATATCCGCACCAATCTGCGCTATGGCTGCACCATTCTGCGCCATTACAACAATATCGAAAAAGGCAATATTGTCCGCGCTTTGGCAAGGTTTAACGGCAGCTTGGGCAGTAACAAATATCCGAATGCCGTGTTAGGCGCGTGGCGAAATAGATGGCAGTGGGGTTGATTGGGGATAATGGGATAGGGCAGATCTTGCGTGACGTTGTTTTTTGTTAAAACCGTTTTATACCGATGAAGCAGGTTTGCGATAAACGGCTTGCGATTTGACTCCATGCAATTCCTTTGAATCCTGTATAATCAGAAAATCTGTTAATTCACACTTTCAGACGGCCTTTCGCAAACTTAAGGCCGTCTGAAACATTATTTATGGCAAGAGATAACCGCATTCAAATGTTTCCGCACGAGTGGCGTGCCAGTACCACACTTTCCGGTGTTTACGCACTGCGTATGTTGGGGATGTTTTTGGTGTTGCCAGTTTTGGCGATGTATGCCGCTTCGTTGCCCGGCGCAGAAAACAATAAAGCGCTGGTCGGTATGGCGATGGGTATTTACGGGCTGACACAGGCTTTGCTACAGCTACCTTTGGGCATAGCTTCCGACAAGTTCGGTCGTAAAAAAGTGATTTATGCCGGCTTGATTGTGTTTGCGGCGGGTAGTTTTTTGGCCGCAGTTGCCGACAGCCTGCAGATGTTGGTTGCCGCGCGAGCCATTCAAGGCGCGGGTGCCGTCAGCGCGGCGGTAACGGCTTTACTGGCGGATTTGACCCGTAACGAAGTGCGGACGCGTGCGATGGCGATGATCGGCCTGAGTATCGGCTTGACCTTTTCCGTCAGCCTAGTGCTGGCGCCGATGATTGCCAGCTTTATCGGCGTATCCGGCCTGTTTGCGCTGACCGGTATTCTGACGGTAATCAGTATTGGCGTGATTGCCTGGATGACGCCTGATCCTGAAGTGTCAAAAATGCACGAAGACACGCAGGCGCAGCCTTCGCGTATGGGCGAAGTATTGAAAAACCGCCAACTGCTCAATCTCGACTTCGGTATTTTTGCCTTGCATGCGGCGCAAATGGCTTTATTTACCGCATTGCCGTTTGCCATGACGCAGTTGGGTTTGGAAAAAATCCATCACTGGCAAGTCTATCTGCCGTCAACCATTACCGGTCTGATTATTATGGTGCCGCTGATTATCGTCGGCGAAACGCGCAACAAACTCAAACAAGTGTTTATCCTTGGTATCGTCTGCATTGCCACGGCGCAAATCGGTCTGCTGTTCGGAATGCACTCGGTATGGTTGATTACCGCTTATCTGATTGTTTACTTTATTGGTTTCAATGTATTGGAAGCCAGCCTGCCGTCTATGGTATCGAAAATCGCTCCGTCCGATTTGAAAGGTACGGCGATGGGCGTGTATAACACCATGCAGTCGGTCGGCTTGTTTGTCGGCGGTGCAACCGGTGGTTTATTGTTCCAAAAATACGGTTTTGTAGGCGTATTTGCCTTTTGTAGCGTATTAATGTTGCTGTGGCTGGTATTGGCAGTCATTTCGCCGGCACCAAAACCCGTCAAAAACCTCAGCTATCCGCTTAACGCCGAATGGCAACAAAATCCGGATTTGCTCTACCAAAAATTGACCGAAATTGAAGGCGTTGAAAGCATCAGCTTTAGCGCAGACAAACAAACCATTTATATCAAGGCCTTGCAAAAAGGATTCGACCAAGAGGCCGCCGAAAAAATCATCACAGGAGTGTAAAATGTCATTGAATAAAGTTATCCTCATCGGCCGCCTCGGCCGCGACCCGGAAGTCCGCTATATGCCCAACGGCGAGGCCGTCTGTAACTTCAGCGTTGCCACCAGCGAAACTTGGAACGACCGCAACGGCCAACGCGTAGAACGTACCGAATGGCACAACATCACCATGTACCGCAAACTCGCCGAGATCGCCGGTCAATACCTGCGTAAAGGCAGCCAAGTGTACCTGGAAGGCCGTATCCAAAGCCGTAAATACCAAGGCAAAGACGGCATCGAGCGCACCGCTTACGACATTATCGCCAACGAAATGAAAATGCTCGGCGGTCGCAATGACAACAGCGGCGGCGCACCATATGATGACGGCTACAACCAAGGCGGCCATTCAAGCCAAAGCAGTTACCAACAAGCGCCACAACAGCAATACCAATCAGCCCCGGCGCAAGAACCCCCAGCCGCCCCAGCCCGTCGTCCTGCCCCGGCACAACCGACCGCTCCGGTTGATGATATCGACGACGATATTCCCTTCTAATTGTTGAGCAACACAAAGGCCGTCTGAAAAATATACTTTCAGACGGCCT
>NZ_KV831707.1:20222-38811 GCF_001837185.1 Neisseria sp. HMSC064D07
GGCCGTCTGAAAAATATACTTTCAGACGGCCTTTAAAATGATTTAAAAGAAAATCCTACATTTGTACCGAGCCACTGACGGTTAGGCTGATTTCTTCCGAACCTGGAGAGGCTGGTACACCATCTTCTATTCCCGCAGCCATCTCTGCGACAGGGGCTGCCCGCAACATTTTGGCGTGTGCGAAATCGCCGCCGACTTGGCGGTTGCCGATGTGGCCCAGGTTGAGTTTGACGATTTTGTAGCTGGAGAAGCCAAGCGTTTGGGCGAGGTTTTGGGCGCGGTCTTTGAAGCGTAGGATGACGGCTTTGCTCAGTTGGTCGACGGTTTCTTCGCGTTTTTCTTTGGATACGGAAAATGAGGAGCTTTCCAAAACGGCGATATTGATGCTGTCGGCAATTAGGCGGTTGAGTGCTTCAAAGTCTTTGCTTTCTACTTTGAAGTAGGCGTGTTCTTCCCAGCCGGTTTGGGTGCGTTTGCCGTTGGTATATTGATAGCGAGGGGATCCGTTGCGCTCCATCAACTCGGCTTTAAATTTGCTGTTTTGGGAGATTTTGTTGAACTGGTTGAATTTTTTCATGAAGGCTTGGTTGACGGCTTGACGGTCTTTGCCTTCTGCGTTGACGCTGAAATGCGCGGTCATGGTATCCCGTGGCACTTCCATATTCGCGGATTCGGAAAATTCAACGATGTTGTAGTTGAGGCTTTCTGCTGCAACGGGCAGGGAGGCGGCTAGCAGTAGGGTGGTAAGGGTTGGGCGGAGCATTTTGTTTTCCTTGTAATGCGGATTTCAAAAAAGTAATTTAGCATGAAAGATGGAAATGTTGGCTTTGGCAAGCGTAAGGATTTGTATGGGTTGAGGCCGTCTGAAAAGAAGTTACTTTGTATCCATCAAGCCGACTTCATGGGGATTGAGGCGGGCTTTTTCTTCTTGGCCTAAGCCGACCAATTTCCGCAAGCGGGTCATGTAGGCATTGACGTCAAGGCCCCGTCCGTAGCGTTGTGCTTCCCAGATGGTTTCTGCTAAGGCTTCCATCATATCGTGTTCGGCTTTGACCCAGTCGCCGTTGTAACGGGCGCAAAGTTGTTGGTGGATGGCACGGATGCCCGGGGGCTGGTCGATGGCGCTTTGCTCTTGCAGGGAAAGGTGTAGCGACATGTGCAGGAATGGGTTGCTTTCACCGTCTTCGGGCAGCCATTCTTTATCTAAATATTGTTCGATGTCTTCGAGATAGTGTCCGTATTCGGGATGGGCTTCGATGATGCGCAAAGCTTTTTGTTGCAGGCCGTCTAATTGGAGCGGCGCGAGCCTGTGTTGCCAGACGTGGGCAAAGAATCGGCGGACATCGTGGGTGTTTACGTCATACATGATGGGGGTGATTTGATTTTGGGATATGTGATTATATAGCGATTGCGATAAAAAAGGCCGTCTGAAAAATATGTTTTCAGACGGCCTTTGTTTTGCAGGGTTTAGCGGCGGTCGATGATTCGGTAATACACTTCGCCGTCTTGGACATAGCCTAATTCGACGCGGGCAATTTCGGCAATGGCCTCTTGTCCGTGTGCCAAATCTTCAACTTCCGCATTGAGGAAATTGTTGCGCAAAGTGAGCGTTTGGTTTTTTTCCTCCTGACGGACGAGCTGCTCCTGCAATTCTTCCGTATGCCCGACGCTGCCTTTACCGAACCAAAGGCTGTACTGACAGCACAAAAGTGCGAAGGTTAAAACAAAAGTCACCCACTTCATACAATCAATATCCTATATTCTGCTTATTTGCCCAGTTGGTAGAATGCGGCTTTGCCAGGGTAGTAAGCGGCTTCGGCCAATTCTTCTTCGATGCGCAACAATTGGTTGTATTTCGCCATGCGGTCAGAACGGGACAGGGAGCCGGTTTTGATTTGCATGCAGTTGGTGGCAACGGCCAAGTCGGCAATGGTGCTGTCTTCGGTTTCACCGGAACGGTGGCTCATTACGCTGGCGTAGCGGTTGCGTTTGGCCAAGTCGACGGCTTGCAGGGTTTCGCTCAATGTACCGATTTGGTTGACTTTAACCAGCAATGCGTTTGCCACGCCTTTTTCGATGCCTTCAGCCAAGATTTTTGGATTGGTTACGAACAAGTCGTCGCCGACCAATTGAACTTTTTTGCCCAATTTTTCGGTCAGCAGTTTCCAGCCTTCCCAGTCGTTTTCGTCCATGCCGTCTTCGATGGAAATGATTGGGAATTCGTTAACCAGGCCTTCCAAGTATTCGGCAAATTCTGCGCTGGTGTAAGAGCGGCCTTCGGCTTCCAAGTGGTATTTGCCGTCTTTGTAGAATTCGCTGGATGCGCAGTCCAGAGCGAACAATACGTCTTCACCTGCTTTGTAGCCGGCGGCTTCTGTGGCTTCCACCATCAGTTGCAGGGCTTCTTTGTGGCTGTTCAGGTTGGGTGCGAAACCACCTTCGTCGCCAACGGTAGTTGGGAAGCCTTTGCCGTCACACAGTTTTTTCAGTGCGTGGAAAATTTCGGCACCGCAACGCAGAGCTTCGCGGAAAGATTTTGCGCCGACAGGCATGATCATGAATTCTTGGATGTTCAGGCTGTTGTTGGCATGTTCGCCGCCGTTGATAACGTTCATCATCGGAACCGGCAGAGCCATTGGGCCTGCGCCGCCCAAGTAACGGTACAGCGGCAGGCCTGAATCTTCAGCGGCCGCGCGTGCTACGGCCATAGAAACGGCCAAAGTGGCGTTGGCGCCCAAGTTGCCTTTGTTTTCAGTACCGTCCAATTCGATCATGATTTGGTCGATATAAGATTGTTCGTTGGCATCGATACCGATGAGGGCTTGCGCGATTTGGTTGTTGACGTGGTCAACGGCTTTCAATACGCCTTTGCCCAAGTAACGGGATTTGTCGCCGTCACGCAGTTCCAAAGCTTCTTTTTGGCCGGTTGATGCGCCGCTTGGTACGGCTGCGCGTCCCATGACGCCGGATTCCAACAATACGTCACACTCTACGGTAGGGTTGCCGCGGGAGTCCAAAATTTCGCGTGCAAAAATATCAACGATTGCGCTCATGAATATCTCCAAATAGGATGGTAAAAGAAAAGTAGCTTTGTTACGCTTCAGACGGCCTTAAGGATGATTGCCAAAGTCTGATGAATGCAGACATTATACCGTCTTTGCCAAGTATGGCATCGGAGTCGGTATGAAACCGACTGTAAGTTTGTTTCACGTCAATATCGCTCAAACAAACATAAGTCGTATAGTGTAACATTTTTTACCCTTTTTAGGGTGAAAAGCTGATTAAATAAGGCATAAGGCCGTCTGAAAAGCGGATTAGCCTGCTCCCAAAATCATCGAGCCTACGCCGTCATCGGTCAGCACTTCCAAGAGCAGGGCGTTTGGAACGCGGCCGTCTATGATATGTGTGGCTTTGACACCGCTTTTGGCGGCTTCGACGGCAGAGGCAATTTTAGGCAGCATACCGCCGTACAGAGTACCGTCTTCAATCAGTTCGTCAATGCGGCTTGGCGTCAGGGTGGTCAATAATTTGCCTTCTTTATCCAGTACGCCGGGGATATTGGTCATCATCAGCAGTTTTTCGGCTTGAAGTTTTTCCGCCAGTTTGCCGGCAACCAAGTCAGCATTGATGTTGAACGCTTCGCCGTTTTGACCTACGCCGATGGGTGCGATGACCGGAATGCAGCCGCGTTCGACCAAGCCTTCCACCAAACGGGTGTCGATATCGGCCACTGTGCCGACTTGGCCGATGTCCACGCCTTTTTGTTCGGGCGTGTCGATTAGGAGTTTTTCCGCTTTGATGAAGTGGTTGTCGCGGCCGGTAATGCCGACGGCGCGACCGCCGAAGGTGGTAATCATGGAAACGATTTCTTTATTGACGTGTCCGCCCAAAACCATTTCCACAATGTCCATGGTTTCGCTGTCGGTCACGCGCATGCCTTGAACAAACTCTCCTTTTTTGCCGACTTTTTCCAACATTTCATTGATTTGCGGGCCGCCGCCGTGAACGATGACGGGATGCAGGCCGATCAGTTTGAGCAGGACGACATCGCGTGCGAAACCCTCTTTTAAGGCAGGTTCGGTCATGGCGTTGCCGCCGTATTTGATGACGATGATGGAGCCGGAAAAACGGCGGATATAAGGTAAAGATTCGGCAAGGACGCGCGCTTTGATCGCAGAGGAGACAGATTGTTGCTGAGTCATGGTTTCAACCTTGTTTCATGATTTCGGCCTTTATCTTAATCCCAAAGGCCGTCTGAAACAATATTTCCAGACGCTTGAAATCCTGTTAAATCAGTTAAATGGTTGAAACCAGCCTCATGCAAACGGTAAAATGACGGTTTGCTTCGGCCTCTTTGCCGATTACTAAGGATACCCATGATGAAAATCAGCACCCAATTCGATGCCGGTTCGGTCGTTGTCAAAGACTTGAGCAACCCTGCCGATATCCGCCTCGCCCTGCGTCCCGACAATGCTTCGGAGTTTGCCCAATGGTTTTACTTCCGTTTGCAGGGTGCGGCCTATCAAAACTGCGTGATGCATTTTGAAAATGCGGCGGACGCTGCGTATCCTTTGGGCTGGGAGGACTATCAGGCTTGCGCTTCTTACGACCGTCAAAATTGGTTCCGCGTGCCGACCAGCTACGAAAGCGGCGTGTTGACCATCAATCATACGCCTTTGTCCAACAGCGTTTACTACGCTTATTTCGAGCCTTATTCCAACGAGCAGCATTTGAACCTTTTGGGCGATGCTCAGGGCAGCGGTTTGTGCCGTATCGACGACTTGGGCAGCACTGTTCAAGGCCGCGACATCAATCTTCTGACCATCGGCAACCAAGTCGAAAGCGACATGAAAGTCTGGATTATCGCCCGTCAACATCCGGGCGAAACCATGGCGGAATGGTTTGTCGAAGGTTTGCTGGGCCGTCTGCTTGATCCGCAAGATCCGACCGCGCGCATGCTGCTTGACCGTGCGACTTTCTACATTGTGCCGAATATGAATCCGGACGGTTCGGTATTGGGCAACCTGCGCACCAATGCCGCCGGCGCCAACCTCAACCGCGAATGGGAAAACCCGACTTTGGAGCTAAGCCCCGAAGTCTTTACCGTCCGTGAAAAAATGATGGAAACCGGCGTGGATTTGTTCTTGGATATTCACGGCGATGAAGGCCTGCCGTTTGTCTTTGTGGCCGGTACCGAAGGCGTGCCGAATTACAACGAACGCATCGAAGCCTTGGAAGATCAATTCAAACTGGCGTTGCTCAATGCCAGCCCCGATTTCCAAGACGATTACGGCTATGACAAAGATGCGCCGGGTCAGGCAAACATGACTTTGGCGACCAACTGGGTCGGCAATCATTTCAACTGCCTTGCCTATACTTTGGAAATGCCGTTTAAAGACAATGCCAACCTGCCGGACGACGATTTCGGCTGGAACGGGCAACGCTCGCTGCGCTTGGGCGAGGCAATGTTGTCTGCTATTTTGAATGTGGTTGACGATTTGCGTTAAACCATCCGACACCGCATACAGGCCATCTGAAAGTTCAGGCTTTTAGACGGCCTTTGAGATAAGGAACACACATTATGATGATACATCCCCAGTTTGATCCGGTGCTGATCAGCATCGGCCCGCTTGCCATCCGCTGGTATGCCTTGAGCTATATTGTCGGCTTTATCCTGTTTACGATTTTGGGCCGCCGCCGTATCGCGCAGGGCAATTCTGTGTTTACCAAAGAAACACTCGACGATTTCCTGACTTGGGGTATCTTGGGTGTGATCTTGGGCGGCCGTATCGGCTACGTTTTGTTTTATAAATTTTCCGACTATCTGGCCAACCCGTTGGATATTTTCAAAGTATGGGAAGGTGGTATGTCGTTTCACGGCGGATTCTTGGGTGTGGTCGTTGCCATGTGGCTGTTTGGCCGCAAGCACAACATCAGTATCTTGAAATTGATGGATACCGTTGCGCCGCTCGTACCGCTGGGCTTGGCTTCCGGCCGTATCGGCAACTTTATCAACGGCGAACTTTGGGGACGCGTGACCGAACTCAATGCTTTCTGGGCAATGGGTTTTCCGCAAGCGCGTTACGAAGATGCGGAAGCTGCGGCGCACAATCCTTTGTGGGCCGAATGGCTGCAACAATACGGTATGCTGCCGCGCCATCCGTCTCAGCTTTACCAGTTTGCCCTTGAAGGCATTTGCCTGTTTGTCATCGTTTGGATTTTCTCGAAAAAACCGCGTCCGGCCGGTCAAACAGCGGCATTGTTCTTGGGCGGTTACGGTTTGTTCCGCTTTATTGCCGAATTTGCCCGTCAGCCTGACGACTATCTCGGCCTGCTGACTTTGGGTTTGTCCATGGGTCAATGGTTGAGCGTGCCGATGATTGTATTGGGTGTGATTGGTTTTGTTTGGTTTGGCTGTAAAAACAGTGTTGCCAAAGCGTAAATAAAACAAGAAATAAAGGCCGTCTGAAAAGGTTTTCAGACGGCCTTTTTATGGCTTCAAGCAAACGGATTTCAGGTTTAACCGAAAAAGCCCATTTTGACTTGAATGAGTTTTTCCAACTCCGGCAGGACGCGACGGCGTGAGACGAAGAAGATAATGTGGTCGCCGTCTTGGAGGATGGTTTCGGTGTGGTGTCCCATGATGACCTCGCCGGTTGCGCCGCGGACGATGGCGGCGATGTAGCAGTCGCTTGGCCATTTGATGCCGCTGATGCGGCGGCCGACGATGGCGGAAGTGTTTTTGTCGCCGTGTACTACCACTTCAATGGCTTCGGCCGTACCGCGGCGCAAAGGATGGACGGCAACGATGTCGCCGCGGCGAATGTGGGCGAGGATGGAGCCGATGGTAATCAGATGAGGGGAAACAACGATATCGATTTTGTTACCTTCAAGCAAATCGACGTAGCTTGAGCGGTTGACGATGGTGATCACGCGTTTGGCGCCAAGGTTTTTTGCCAACAGGCTGGACATGATGTTGTTTTCGTCATCATTGGTCAACGCGCAGAAGACGTCGATTTCGTCGATGTATTCTTCGTCCAGCAGGGTTTCGTCGGTGGCGGAACCTTGCAGGACGAGGGTATTGTCCAGATTCTCGGCCAGCCATTCGGCGCGCTGGGGTTTGTATTCGATGATTTTGATGTCGTATTTAGATTCGAGCTGCTTGGCGAGGCGGTAGCCGATGTTACCGCCGCCGGCAATCATGATGCGGCGGGTACGCGCTTCTTTCGGACGCAATTCGCGCATGATGGCTTCAACGCTGTTGATGTCGGCAGCAAACAGGACTTCATCGCCTTCGATGATGACGGTTTGCGGCGTTGGGACGATCAGGCGGTTGTTGCGGTAGATGGCGCAGATTTGGCAGTCCGCACCTTCGAGCAGGTGTTGGTTGATGTCGGCAATTTCACGGCCGATCAGCAAACCGCCTTTGCGGGCTTGAACAATCACCATGCGGACTTGGTCGTTGGCGAAACTGAGTACCTGCAATGAGCTGGTGTAGTTGAGCAGGCCGACAAGTTGTTCGGTAACCAGTTGTTCGGGGCTGATGGTTTCGGTAATGCCGAAGATATTGAGGCTGCCTTCTTCGGGTTTGTCGCTGCCGGCAACCGGATATTCGAGGTATTCGCTTGAGCGCACGCGTGCGATGCGGCTGGGGATGTTGAACAGGTCGGCGGCGATTTTGGAGGCAACAATGTTGGTTTCGTCACTGCGGGTCAGGGCAAGCAGGAGGTCGGAGTCCGCCGCGCCTGCCTGTTCGAGGGTAAAGGGCGATGCGCCGTTGCCGACGATGGTTTGGACATCGAGGCGGCTGCTGATGCGGTTGAGCGCTTTTTCGTCGATGTCGATAATAGTGACGTCGTTGCTGGGAACGGAGGCGAGGTTTTGGGCGACGGTCGAGCCGACTTGGCCGCTGCCGAGGATGAGTATTTTCACGGTAATCGAGTGTGTTCGGTAAAAATGAAATTGTAACAAAAGGCCGTCTGAAATTGGAGTTTTCAGACGGCCTGATTTTTCAATCGGCTAAAGGATTACCAATAACCCAAGGCTTTCCACCACAAGATGCCGACAGTGCCGAAAATCAGAATTTCGACCACACTCATGATGAAGCCGGCTTTCCACCATTCGGTCATGTTGACGTAGTTCGAGCCGTAAATGACAGGAGCAGAACCGGTGGCGTAGTGGGTCAGCGACATCATGATGCCGGTAGCGGCTGCCATAATTAGGGCAAACAGCATCGGTGGTGCACCCAAAGCCAAGCCTGCGCCGTAGAATGCGCCGAACATGGCGGTAACGTGTGCCGTACCGCTGGCGAAAACGTAGTGGGCGTAGAGGTAGGCTAGCATCAACAGGGCACAACCGGCTTCCCAACCCAAACCCATGTGGGCGATACCGCTTTGCATGGAGTCGGACAACCAACTGATGAGGCCCAGTTTGTTGAGGAAGTTTGCCATCATCACCAAGGCAGCAAACCAAACAATGGTGTCCCACGCGCTTTTTTCTTTCAGCGCATCTTCCCAAGTCAGTACGCCGGTCAGCAGACACAGGCTCAAGCCGAGGAAGGTGGTGGCGGTAGCGTCAACTTTCACGCCGAACAGCATCTCGGGAATACCCGCCCACAACAGCAGCAGAACCAGGAAAATGCCCAGCATGATTTTTTCTTCACGCTTCATCGGCCCCATGGCAGCCAAATGCTCTTTTGCCAAAGCAGTGGCGTTAGGGGTTTGTTTGATTTCAGGCGGATACAGGAAATACAGCACCAGCGGCATCAGCAGCATAGCAAGCAGGCCGGGTACGACCATCGCCAAGAACCAAGTACCCCAAGAGAGTTGGATTTCCGAATTGGTGGCTTTGGCAACCAATTCGACTACCAGTGGATTGGGTGCGGTGGCAGTGATAAAAATCAGACAGGTAATCACGTTGGAGTGAAAGTTGACCAGTGAAAGGTATTTGCCGATTTTGCCTTCCGTACCTTTTTCAGGATCGGAGTCGAAGCTTAAGGCAATGGATTTCATAATCGGATGCACGATTGCACCGCCGCGCGCGGTATTACTTGGCGTTACCGGACCGATGACCAAGTCGGCCAATGCCAAGCTGTAACCTACGCCCAGCGTGCGTTTGCCGAAAAGGGAGATCAGCAGGTAGCCGATACGCATCCCCAAGCCGGTTTTCAACAAACCGCGCGAGATGATGATGGCGATACCAATCATCCAGATGAGCGAGTTGTTGAGGCTGCTCAGAGCGTCTTTGGTTGCGTCGGCGGCTTT
This sequence comes from Neisseria sp. HMSC064D07, assembly GCF_001837185.1. Lineage (NCBI taxonomy): Bacteria > Pseudomonadati > Pseudomonadota > Betaproteobacteria > Neisseriales > Neisseriaceae > Neisseria > Neisseria sp. HMSC064D07. The sequence continues at coordinate 29,486 of NZ_KV831707.1, forward strand.
TTCGTTGGTCACACCGGTCAGTGCAACCAAGGTAATGCCCAAAATCGCCATTGCGCCGATAGGCATGGCTTTGCCGATGATGCCGGCAATGATGCCGACAAACAATGCCAAAAGATGCCATGCGTCAGGCGATACGCCTTGAGGAACGGGGATAACGAACCAGATAAGCAGCGTCAGCACAAGTGCAACCGCAGCAGGAATTGGCTTGAAGCCCATGTTGAATCTCCTAATTTGAGGATTGAAGTATTGGGAAATCGGTTTTCAGACGGCCTGAGTGTTGCTGAAGCTTGTCTGAACGTGTGTTGGTAGGTTCGGAAGGTATTTTTCTTATTGGGTTTCTCGTCCATCTTGGAAAGAAGAGAAAGGGAGTTTGGTATTGGTTTTTCAGACGGCCTTTACAGTAACAGGCCGTCTGAAAACAACGCCGTTTTACTCCTGTTCTTGCGGCAGGCCGTACTCTTCGGGGAAGGTGCGCAGCGAGCTTTGCAACACGGTAACCGCGCCGTCAATCAAACCGCAACGGCCGCTTCGTGGCAACAGTTGGCACAGGCTTTGCAGGGCGCGCAGGTCGTCGGGAGTGCCGATGCCGGTGTCCACGCGGTTGAGCAGGCGGGAAAGCTGGAATGTGCCGCCTTTACACGGCGGGCATTGACCGCATGAGTTGGAAGCAAAAAATTCCACATACTCGGCCACTTTACGCACCACGCTGGTGCCTTCGGAAATCACAATCATCGCGCCGGTACCGAGGCTGGATTTGCGTTCGCGTACGGAAACGAAGTCCAAAGGCACATCCAAATCTTTTACGGTCAAAAGCGTGTTTGACGGGCCACCGGTAAATACGGCTTTAAACGTGCGGCCTTCAAGCATACCGCCGCCGTGATCGTAAATTAGTGATTGCAGGGTTGTGCCCATCGGCAGTTCGTACAGGCCTGGATTCAATACGTCGCCGGAGAGCGAGTAGAGTTTTGTACCGGCCGCATCGCCCAAACCTAAAGATTTGTACCATTCCGCACCTTTGGCAAGGATTTGCGGAATATTGGCGAAGGTTTCGGTATTGTTGATAAGGGTCGGCTCACCGTTGACACCGCTTTCGGCTGGGAAAGGTGGTTTGCGGCGGGGGAAGGGGAAACCGCCTTCCAGCCATGAAATCACGGCAGTTTCTTCGCCGCCGATATAACGGCCTGAGGTTTCAACCAGTTGCAAGTCCAAAGGTTTATCCAAGTAGTTTTCAATACGGATAAACAAATCGCTGTTTTTCCATTGCTCAATGGCCGGTGTGATGGAAGCGATGGATTCAGTTTGATGAGGGTTGACGTACAGAATCGCTTTGTTGGCACGGCAGGCAACGGCGGCAATCAGGACGCCTTCGATGACTTGGTGTGGCGTATTTGCCAATAGTACGCGGTCTTTAAATGTACCCGGTTCGTCTTCGTTGGCATTGCAGACAACGTATTTGTCGCCATTTTTGCTTTGGGCGGCAACGGCAGCCTCCCATTTGCGCCAAGTCGGGAAACCTGCACCGCCCATACCGCAAAGATTGGCATCTTGCAGTTTGGAAACAATGCTTTGAGGATCGGCAAGCGCAGCCAGCAGGCCTTCGCCGCCGCTGACTTTGCGCCACGCGGCTAAATCTGCGCCAACTTGGCGGGAAGGATGCAGTAAGTTTTGATTGGCTTGATTCATGATTGTTGCTCCTGCAAACCGGCGTGTTCACGCAAATCGAATTTGCCGTAGTCGGGATATAAAACGGGGGCTTTGATGTCGCTGGTCAGACCGGCGCGGGTCATTTCGCGTTGCAGGTCGTGGACGTGTCCGACACCGCCGCGTACTTTTTTCAGCGGTAGGCCGCAATTTGCCGCGGCTTTACCGGCACGGCGGCCGAAGCTGATAATGTCCAAAAGCGCATTGCCCATCAGGCGGTTGCGGCCGTGAATACCGCCGGTTACTTCGCCGGCGCAATAGAGGCCTTCGACGCAGGTCGCGCCGTCACCGTTGATTTCGATACCGCCGTTTTGATAGTGCAGGGTCGGATGAATCATGACCGGCTCAACGGCAGGGTCAATGCCGCATTTGTGGGCAACGTGGCCGAGTGTTACCAAACGGTTTAATACGTCAGGGTCGTTAGCAATCAGGCGCGGGGTGTCGAGGAACACGCCGACTTGACCGTCACGTACCACGCCGCGGCCTTCGCGGCATTCACGCAGAATTGCAGCGGCAACGACGTCACGCGGCTGTAATTCGTCAACGAAACGTTCGCCCAAACCGTTGACCAGTTTGGTGCCTGCAGAGCGCACGGCTTCGGAAATCAGCGCACCTGCCAAGTGTGGAGGGTGGGCAACTCCGGTCGGGTGGTATTGGAAAGAATCGACATCGCGCAGTTTGGCGCCGATACGGTAGGCCATCACCAGACCGTCAGCGGTTGCACCGTAGTGGTTGGAAGTGGCGAAACCCTGCAAATGCAGCCGTCCGCTGCCGCCGGTTGCCAAGACCACAGCTTTGGCGTGAACCAATACCAAAGAGCGTTTTTCCAAATCGTACAAAATCGCGCCGACGCAGCGGCCGTGTTCGTCCGACAATAATTCGATGGCGGGGTGGCGGTTGAGCTGAGTGATGTTTTCGTCGAGTTCGACCGCCTCGCGCAGCACGCGCATCATTTCGAGGCCTGTGAAGTCGCGGTAGCTCAGGATGCGCGGCACGGTCGTACCACCTGCACGCTTGCGGCTTAACATTCCGTTGTTGTCTGCACCTTTAGCCAAGTCAAAAGTCATGCCCAAGCCAATCAGCCAACGAATGGCGGACGGCGCATCGGTAACCATTTGCGCCACCAATTCTTTTTTGCCGACGTTGTGGCCGCCTTTGATGGTGTCGTCAAAGTGTTGTTGCAGGCTGTCTTCTGCGCCGACTGCTGCTTGAATGCCGCCTTCGGCCATCACGGTATTGCTGTCGCCGATACGCAGTTTGTTCGCCATGATGACGCGTGCGCCGGCTTCAGTCGCAGACAATGCCGCCGCCGCACCTGCACCGCCGCCGCCAATTACCAATACGTCAGTGTTCAAGTGTTCTGCGCCTGATAAATTATAGTCGTCAATCAGAGGCTGACTGATTAAGAGTTTGGCCAAATCAGGATGGCAGTAATCGCCTTGGTTTGGACCGATAGGCAGTTTCACACGCGCATTTGCCTGATAGTCAGGGTGAAATTGGCTTAGTAATTCGTTTTTTTCAGGTAAATCGCCACGCAGTTCCAATGAGGAAGAGCGCAGGTTGGCAAGGGCGGTTTCGTAGTCTATGCCTTGGATTTTGTTAACCATTACACTGACTCCTCTTCAAATTCGACTTTCATTTTGCCGCTGTCGATTTCGCGCAGGCGGCGCATCAAATCTACAGGGCGCAACGTACGCGCCGCTTTCATACGGCGGGCGAACAAGCCCAAGTGGTTCGGACGGATGTGTTCGGGGCAGGAGAGGGTGCAGAGGTTGCACATCACACATTGGTCGAAGGTCAGCGCAGCCGCGCCGAAATCGCCGGAAACTACCTGCGCTACGCCGTTTTCCACTTGCAAACCTTTAGGACAGGCGCGATTGCAGCCGCCGCAATGACGGCAGTTTTGTGCTTCAGGGAAAGCTTTGGCGGTATCGTCCAACCAGTTCCAACCGTCACCAATCTCGCCGACGTCGTAATATTGGATGTGCTCTGGAATAAAGTAATCCAAGAAGCTGACCTGCATACCTTCTTCGACTTTGGTCTCGCATGCCAGTGCGGTGGTGACTTCACGCTCACCTTCTTTACGAATCATACAGCGGCAGGAACCGCATACGCCTTGACCCATACAGCCGACATTGGCAGTAATCGCATTGCCTGAACGTGCATAGGCTTGGATGATTGACGAATCAACGGAAGCTTTGACTTCGTGGCCGTCTATGGTCAGGGTTAACAAATTTTCACTCATGGTTTGTTCCTGTGAAATTGGAAGTTGGAATAGTGGGTAATTTGATTAATTGTATTTTTATTACATCTATTGTGTGCGTGGAAATATCCAAGTGATTTACTCAGAAATTCTTTTAAAATCAATATTTATCTTTATAAGTCGAAGTGTATCAGAATTTAGTGGTTTTGAAGATAGGAACAATCTAAGGTTTCATAGAGGAAAGATTGTAAACAAAATTTGCTTATTATTTAGGCTAATTTCATCATTTATATTTGATTTAAAAGGTAAAATAAAATTACTTTTTTATTATAAATTTTAAAATATTTGTATATTTACTAGTAAAAATCATTATTATATGTTAGACAATTTTGCATAGATTGTTGTATATATTGAATAATATTTGGGTATGTGAGCAAGTGAAAAGACTGTTATAAAATTTCATAAAATCAAACAAGTTTGATATCAGTCAAGAGGATTGAGGGAGAAAATGACACAGATTTTACAATTATGTATTGTATTGGAAAATAAGAAAGGCCGTCTGAAATTTAGGTTATTCCCTTTTAAATACAGGCTACTAAATTTCTTTCTCAGATGCTTAAGGCAAATATTTCAGACGGCCTTGCAATTAGAATATCATTTAAAAATAATGTAATTTTATTTCTATGTAAGTGAATGGTCAGTAGATATAGATTATCAATAACCAAGTGATTTAATGCGATATTAAATTTTATTTAAATCAATAAGGTATGAAAATGATATTGTCTGGGTCATTCATTTGAAAGCACTATTACACTATTGAAGGCCGTCTGAAAAAATCGGTCTCTTAAGAAATAAACAAATCCTCCCTACCATGACGCCGAAAAGGAACACAATCATGACCGTCATCAAGCAAGAAGACTTTATCCAAAGTATTTTCGATGCTTTCCAATTCATCAGCTACTACCATCCTAAAGACTACATCCAGGCTTTGTATAAGGCTTATCAAAAAGAAGAAAACCCTGCCGCCAAAGATGCGATGGCGCAGATTTTGGTCAATAGCCGTATGTGTGCCGAAGGCCATCGTCCGATTTGTCAGGATACCGGTATTGCAACCGTATTCTTGAAAGTGGGCATGGATGTACAGTGGGATGCCGAGATGAGCGTACAGGAAATGGTTAACGAAGGCGTACGCCGTGCGTACACCTATCCTGACAACAAACTGCGCGCCTCCGTCTTGGCCGATCCGGCTGGTAAGCGTCAAAATACCAAAGACAACACGCCTGCCGTTGTACACATGGAAATCGTAAAAGGCAACAAAGTCGAAGTCACTTGCGCAGCCAAAGGTGGCGGTTCTGAAAACAAAACCAAAGTTGCCATGCTCAACCCTTCAGACAATATCGTTGATTGGGTATTGAAAACCGTTCCTCAAATGGGTGCAGGCTGGTGTCCTCCGGGCATCTTGGGTATCGGCATCGGCGGTACGCCTGAAAAAGCAGTGTTGATGGCCAAAGAAAGCCTGATGAGCCATATCGATATTCAGGAACTCAAAGAAAAAGCCGATTCAGGTGCAGAATTATCTACAACCGAAGCCCTGCGCTTGGAACTCTACAAAAAAGTAAATGCCTTGGGTATCGGCGCACAAGGTTTGGGCGGTTTGAGCACCGTGCTGGATGTCAAAATCCTTGACTACCCAACCCACGCGGCTTCCAAACCGATTGCCATGATTCCAAACTGCGCAGCTACCCGCCACATCGAATTTGAATTGGACGGCTCAGGCCCGGCCAAACTGGAAGCCCCGTCTTTGGAAGACTGGCCGGATTTGACTTACAGCCCTGACAACGGCAAACGTGTCGATGTCAATAATCTGACCAAAGAAGAAGTGGCTACATGGAAAACCGGCGACGTGTTGTTGTTGAACGGTAAAATCCTGACCGGCCGCGATGCCGCACACAAACGTCTGGTTGACATGCTCAATAAAGGCGAAGAGTTGCCGGTGGATTTCACCAACAAACTGATTTACTACGTCGGCCCGGTTGATCCAGTCCGCGACGAAGTTGTTGGTCCGGCAGGTCCGACCACCTCCACCCGTATGGATAAATTCACCCGCCAAATGCTGGAACAAACCGGCCTCCTGGGTATGATCGGTAAATCCGAACGCGGCGCAGCAACTTGCCAAGCCATTGCCGATAATAAAGCCGTTTACCTGATGGCTGTCGGCGGCGCGGCATATCTGGTTGCCAAAGCCATTAAAGCATCTAAAGTATTGGCGTTCCCAGAGTTGGGTATGGAAGCGATTTACGAATTTGAAGTCAAAGACATGCCTGTGACCGTTGCGGTGGATAGCAACGGCGAATCGGTTCACGCCATTGCGCCAAAACAATGGCAGGCCAAAATCGGTATTATTCCGATTGAAGCTTGATATTTGACTGAATAATCAGAGGCCGTCTGAACGATTTCAGACGGCCTTTTTTTGCTTACAAATAATTTAAATGTTTTCAAACGAGTAAATTTCCACTTCTAAAAAGCACTTGTCAAAATCAGCGTTTGAAACTAAAATTCACAGCTTATCGAGTCGGAGTGTGGCGCAGTCTGGTAGCGCACTTGCATGGGGTGCAAGGGGTCGAAGGTTCGAATCCTTTCACTCCGACCAAAAAAAATTGGAAAGAGCCGTTTTAAAAACGGCTCTTTTTTCGTTTGGATAATTTATCTGAATAATGTGTCCGAATGGATTTTAAAACTTAATACCAATGCCGTCTGAAACAAAACCTGCTTAAAAAGCAGGTTTTGTTGTTTTCAAAGCAGGGCTATTCGGTACTATCTTTCAGTGTGTCTTTATAAGTATAAAGATACGATGCGCCGACAAAGGATGCGCCACCGACGACATTGCCCAGGAATACGGGAATCATGTTGAAGAAAAACTGTCCCCAAGTGATGTTTGCACCTGCCAAAATACCTGCTGGGATAACGAACATATTGGCGACAAGGTGTTGGAAGCCGTTTAATACGAAAATCATGACGGGGAACCAAATGGCCAGCATTCGTCCGGTTGTGTTTTTAGCGGCAAAGTGCAGCCACGCGCCCATGCAGACCATCCAGTTACATGCGACTGCCGATACAAAAGCGCGGCCGAAATCCATATGGACTTTTGCTTCCGCTACGGCAATGGTTTTTTCTGCGACGCTGCCTTCAATCATACCGACATAGTATCCGAGGAAAAACGCCATTGCCAGCGTGCCCACCAAATTGCCCATGCAGACGATAACCCAGTTGCGCAGCAGCATTTTAGAGGAAATCCGTCCGGCCAATTTGCCTAAAGACATGATCATCATGTTGCTGGTTACCAGCTCGCCTCCGCCAAGCAGGATGCAAATCAAGGCGATTGGGAACACGGCGGCGCCGAGTAAAGTGGCAACACCGCCCCATTCGTGCGGAATGCCGCTGACTACTTTTAAATAGGCAAGATAACCGAAGCCGATGTATCCGCCGGCCAAAACGCTCAAGATTGCCAGTGTGGGGATGCTGGATTGTGCTTTGGCGCAGCTTTTATCGAGAACAACCTGTAAAATTTCCTGTGGGTATAAATCGCGCGAAGCCATGATGTTCCTTAAAGTGGATTGAGGAGGAAACGCCGTTTCAAAAGTGGCGCAAACTGTCGCGGTAGGGCAGTGCTATAGGGAGCCGGTGTACGGTCTTTGTCTTATCAATCAGCCTGAATTAAACCTAAAAAACAGATACTTCGCCTTGCTTTAGCTCAAAAGAAATATTATTACATTTTGCTTCTGTATGAAAAAAGGCCGTCTGAACGTTGAGGTTTCAGACGGCCTTGTTTTGATTTTTAAACTTACAAATGAGCCAGCTTTGCATTGCCTTCGCGAGGAATAGGGCGCGGATTGCCTTGTGAATCGATGGCGACGTAAGTGAACACGGCTTCGGTGACCAGTTGGCGGTCTTCCGTTACCATATCGTTCATCAAAGTCTTCACCCACACTTCGATTTTCAGTTGCAAAGAAGTATTGCCTACGCGGACGCAATGACCGTAGCAGCACACGACGTTGCCGACCTTTACCGGTCTGATGAAATTCATTTCTTGAACAGCCACGGTTACAATTCGTCCCTGTGCGATTTCTGCCGCCAAAATACCGCCGCCCAGATCCATTTGCGACATAATCCAGCCGCCGAAGATATCCTGATTAGGATTGGTATCGCGCGGCATGGCTACCGTACGCAATAAAAGTTGCCCTTCGGGTGCAGCATGTGTTTGTTTGTTGTCAGTCATAAAAAATCCTGTCAAAAAAGTGCTATTTTACGCCATTTGTGGCGATAAACCTATGTAGGCCGTCTGAAAAATCAGAAGGTAAAGTGTTACAATCAACATATTCATCAGACAAAGGAGAAAGCTTATGCATCCGATTCAAGAACCACGAAATAGCGGCCTTTTGCGCGTATCCGACATTCACGAAATCTACTGGGAAGAATCAGGTAATCCTGATGGCCACCCCGTGATTTTCCTGCATGGCGGCCCCGGAGCAGGCGCATCACCTGCCTGTCGCGGCTTTTTTAATCCAGAGCATTTCCGCATCGTTATTATCGACCAACGAGGTTGCGGACGTTCCAAACCCTATGCCTGTATCGAAGACAACACCACATGGGATTTGGTTGCCGATATTGAAAAAGTGCGCGAAATGCTCGGTATCCAAAAATGGCTGGTTTTCGGTGGCTCATGGGGCAGCACCTTATCACTGACTTATGCCGAAACCCATCCTGAGCGCGTCAGCGGCTTAGTTTTGCGCGGTATTTTCCTGTGCAGGCCGTCTGAAATGGCATGGCTGAACGAAGCAGGCGGCGTCAGCCAAATTTATCCAGCTCAATGGCAAAAATTCATTGCCCCAGTAGCCGAAAACAAACGCCAAGCCCTAATTAAAGCCTACCATGAAATGCTGTTCAGCGAAGATGAAGCCACACGCCTCAAAGCGGCTAAATCATGGGCAGATTGGGAAAGCTACCTTATTCAGTTTGAACCTAAAGACGTAGATGAAGACCCGCAAGCCTCCCTTGCCATCGCAAGAATGGAAAACCATTACTTCGTGAACGAAGGCTGGTTGCAGGGCGATAAAGCTATCTTGGCAAACATCGACAAAATCCGCCATATCCCAACCATCATCGTCCAAGGCCGCTACGACCTATGCACCCCGATGCAAAGCGCGTGGGAACTCTCGCAAGCCTTCCCTGAAGCAGAATTAAGAATCGTCCAAGCAGGCCACTCTTCTTTTGATCCTTCGCTTTCTGAAGCTTTAGTGAAAGCGGTGGAGGATATTAGAAGTAAGTTATAAAGGTTAATAAGTAAAAAAATGCCGTCTGAAAAAGTTTCAGACGGCATTTTTCTATTTACATATTAAATTTAATATCATATTATCATTGCATC
>NZ_KV831707.1:38911-52784 GCF_001837185.1 Neisseria sp. HMSC064D07
GAATGTTGGCGAAATGGCGGCGGAGTTTGCTCGGATATTTGGTGCGCAGGAAATTGCCTGCCAAACGGGACAGCTTCATGACTTAGGGAAATATTCGGAACCCTTTAATCACCGATTACATGGTGGCCCCTCAGTTGATCATGCTACCGCCGGAGCCAAAATCGCTGTCGAGCGTTGGGGGAATGTTATCGGCAAGCTGATGGCATTTTGTATTGCGGGGCATCATGCAGGGCTGGCAAATGGAAACGGCGAAGGCGATAACCGCCGCACGTTAAAACAGCGTCTAGCTTTGCAATTCGGCGCAGATATTCCCGCTCTCGATAACCTGTGGCAACAAGAAATCAAGCTCCCTCAAAACCTGTCAGCACCGCCACTCAAAGCCGACGCACATCATCCTTTTTTCTCCTACGCCTTCTTCACCCGAATGCTTTATTCCTGCTTGGTGGATGCCGATTATCTCGACACCGAAGCCTTTTATTTAAACCTAGAAAACAAAACTATCGAGCGAGGCGGTTATCCCGATTTAAACGCCTTACAACACAATTTCAATCAATTTATCAACGCTTTCAGAAGACGTATTGCCCAAGCTTCAGAGCAAACCGAAGCTGAAAAACGCAATGCCGCCTTAAACCGCCTGCGCAGTGAAATTCTCGATTACGCCGTAGGACAAGCGGCGCAACCGCAAGGACTGTTTACGCTCACCGTGCCGACTGGCGGCGGCAAAACCTTCACTTCCATGGCATTCGCGCTGGAACACGCCAAACAGCACGGTATGCGGCGTGTGATTTACGTCATCCCGTTCACCAGCATCATCGAACAAAATGCCGCCGAATTCCGCAAAGCCTTTGGCGAATTAGGCGAGCAAGCCGTGTTGGAACACCACAGCACCTTCGACGACGGCAAACTGCAAAATGAAGCCACCAAAGACAAATTGCGCCTTGCCTCGGAAAACTGGGATGCGCCGATTATCGTGACTACCGCCGTGCAATTCTTTGAATCCCTCTTTGCCGACCGCTCCTCTCGCTGTCGCAAGCTGCACAACATCGCAGGTTCCGTCATCATCCTCGACGAAGCGCAAATGCTGCCGCTCAATCTTTTGCTGCCCATCATGCAAGCCATCAAAGAATTGGCGCAAAACTACCGCTGCAGCGTCGTCATGTGCACCGCCACCCAACCAGCCGTGCAAGCCGAAAACGGCTTCTATCGCGGCTTTGAGAACGTGCGCGAAATCGCTCCAAAACCGACCGCACTTTTCGACAAACTGCGCCGCACCACAGTGCAACACATCGGCACACAAACCGACGCCGACCTGCTCGCTAAACTTGGCGAACACCCGCAAATGCTCGTCATCGTCAACAACCGACGCCACGCCCGCAGCCTGTACGACCAAGCCAAACACCTTGATGGCACGTTCCACCTGACCACCTTAATGTGTGCCAAACACCGCAGCCAAAAGCTCGATGAAATCCGAGGCCGTCTGAAAAAGGGCGAACCCTGCCGCGTCATCGCCACCTCCTTAATTGAAGCAGGCGTTGATGTCGATTTTCCGCTGGTGATGCGCGCCGAAGCAGGTTTAGACAGCGTTGTGCAAGCTGGCGGACGCTGCAACCGCGAAGGCAAAAGGCCGTCTGAAAACAGCTCTGTCTGGATATTCGCGCCCGAAGAACAATGGAAAGCCCCGCCCGAACTTGCCACCCAAGCCGCCGTAATGCGCCTGACCGCCGACAGCTTTTCAGACGACCTCTTATCCACCCAAGCCGTCGCCGCCTACTTCGCCGAGCTTTATCAATTAAAGGGCAGTGAACTGGACAATAAAAAAATCCTGAAAATGCACAACGATACAGGGCAAAGCCTCGATTTCCCATTCCAAACCATCGCCGACAAGTTCCGCATGATCGAAAGCCATATGCAGCCGCTGATTATTCCGTTCGATGTTGATGCAGAAAACCTCATTAGCAGCCTGCACCACGCCGACCACATCGGCGGATTCTTACGCAAACTGCAACCCTACACCGTCCAAATCCCCGAAAAAGCTCTAGCCGCTTTATATAAAGCAGGACGTATCGAACCGATTAACGATAAAAACTTCGGCAAACAGTTTTATATGTTGATTGGGCTAGATTTGTATGATGAAGTGGCGGGGCTTTCTTGGGAAGATACGGCGTTTTTGAAGGGAGAGAGTTTGGTTTTTTGATGTTGCTTTCTTTGATTATGCGATAGTTTTAAAATTTACCTATAAGTTATTCATAATTATTTTGTGAGGAAATAATGTGTTTTTCATTTGAACATATGAAGTGGTTAGTCAAGAGTAACCAACAATTAAAAACATCAGATGGAAAATCTGTTGATATTTTTGAATTTCGTCATGTGAAGGATGAGCAAACACTTTCTGCATGGGCAAAACACTTTAGAAACCATTATTGTTTGGATTCACAAATTGATTCCCTGCGTTGTGGGACAGAATATTCTCGAGAAGAGTATCTTAATAAGATAAAGTTTCCAGATAAATCGATTGCCCCAGGTCCAAGTATAAGAGCAGGTGATTTTGCTGAGATTTTAGCGGCAGATTATCTTGAATATATCTTAAAACATTGGGTTCCTAGAGTGAGATATTCGCATAAAACTGTTAGCAATGAATCCACAAAAGGCTCTGATACTATTGGTTTTATGTTTTCTTCTGATGGAAATAATTCTAAAGATACTTTAACTATTATCGAATCAAAAGCTAAATATACTGGTAACCATGAAAATCGACTACAGACAGCAATAGATCATTCAAGTAAAGATATTATACGCAAGGCAGAAACTCTTAATGCTATAAAACAAAGATTTCTTGACAAAGAAGATATTCATAATTCACAACGCATCGAACGTTTTCAAAATGAAGCTGATAATCCATATATTCAAAATTTTGTAGCAATAGCTCATTTAGATAATAGTAATTTTACAGAAGATGTAATTACCTCTGCCAATTCATCATCACATTCTCATGCAGATCAACTTTTTTTAATTGTAATAAAAGGTGATGAAATGATGAAATTAGTTCATGAATTATATGAAAGAGCTGCAAATGAAGCCTGAAAATAAATCCTATAATTTGCTCAATGTGACTCGAGCAAAAGCCAAAATGTTTGAATACCACGTACCTGAAAATGACCATATCAAAATTCCTGAAGATCCAACCAAGCTACTTACTATCTCAATTGGTTTACTTGGAGATTTTGCAGCAGCGATAAATAGAGGGGAATCTGGAAATGAGCAACTTTCAGAACTAAAAAAGAATTTACTTTTTTCTGCACACTTTTTTGATTTCTACCTCCAGTCAAATTTAGCTATTAATCTTGACTCATATTTAATGTTACTTGGAGCTGCATCTTATTATTTATGCGATTTACAAGGAAGTGCATCTGTTCTGATAAAAGATATAAATCGTGAGTCTTTAGATTTAAATGGAGAAGGTTTAGAGACCCTTCTATTTTGTTTGTTACATTCAGAATATGATTATACAGATAAACATCTATTTTCTGATTTAAATAATAATATTATTAAAAATATTATCTATTTTTACAAAGAAGCCTCTCATGAGCATGAACTTATTAATTCAGTGGTTAAATTAAGAAATGAAGTTTATATAAATGGCACACCTAGACAACTTCTTTTAGGTGACCTAATTGCCGCTATAGTAAAAAAGAAATTGGAAAATTCAGCTTGGAAAAACTTACCACTTTATTCAGGAGTATCCAAAGAAAAATGGCAACCTATTTTACAAAAAGATTCATTCATTAAAGAGTTTTGGCCAGCACAGCATTTGTTAGGTAAGGCTGGCATTCTTAAAGGAAAATCTGCAGTTATTCAGATGCCAACTAGTGCAGGTAAAACAAAATCAACAGAGCTAATTGTTAGAAGTGCATTTTTATCTGGACGTGCAACTTTAGCTGTTATTGTTGCACCATTTAGAGCTTTATGTAATGAGATAAAAAATACTCTAGCCGATGCCTTCTATAATGAACCAATAAAAATAGATGAACTGTCAGATACATTACAGATTGATTTTAAATTTTCTGACCTACTTGGTCATCAGCAAATCTTAGTCTTAACGCCAGAAAAATTATTCTATATTCTAAAACATTATGTTGATTTAGCTTCAAAAATAGATTTATTGATCCTTGATGAAGGGCATCAATTTGACAGTGGGACTCGAGGCGTTACCTATGAACTTCTTTTAACTTCACTGAATTTAAAGATTCCTCAAAAAGCTCAAAAAATCCTTATTTCTGCGGTAATAAGCAATGCTAAAGATATTGGAGAATGGCTAAATGGGGAATCTAACGTTGTTGATGGTGAAGCATTAATCCCCGCATTTAAATCCATTGCTTTTGCTAGTTGGTTAGATCAACAAGGGCGTATTGAATATGTTAATGCCACTGATATAGATCGAAATGAATTTTTTGTACCAAGAGTAATTGAAAAAATTGAACTAAATAAGAAAGGAAGAGAACGAAAAAAACGTTATTTCCCTGAGAAAGGAGATGGTCAGTCTATTGCTATTTATCTTGGTTTTAAACTGGTTTCAAATGGCAGTATTGCTATTTTTTGTGGTAGTAAGCCCACAGCTGTCAGTATTTGTGAAAAAGCTATAGATATCATTGAGCGAAATACCCATTTAAAGCAACCAAAAGAATACTCAAATTACCAAGAAGTTATACGCCTAAGAAATTTACATATTTTAAATCTTGGTAAAGATTCATCCGCTTCAATAAGTTCACAGTATGGTATTTTTTCTCATCATGGGAATGTTCCACATGGAATCCGCCTTGCCGTAGAATATGCAATGCGTGAAAACCTTATTCGCTTTGTAGTTTGTACATCTACGTTGGCTCAAGGGGTAAATCTACCTATTCGCTATTTAATTGTAACTAGTATTTATCAAGCTGGTGATCGTATAAAAGTTCGTGACTTCCATAATCTTATTGGACGTGCAGGTCGTTCCGGCATGCATACAGAGGGAAGTATTTTATTTGTAGATCCAGAAGTTTATGAAAATAGAAAGAATTCTAGAGAGAAATGGCGTTGGAAACAGATAAAGGAACTTCTTAATCCTAATAATTCAGAGCCTTGTATTAGTAATCTATTATCAATATTTGATCCTATCAAAAGTGATGATGGTAAATATTATATTAATATTAAGATATTAGATTTTGTCGCAGCATATATTGATAGTTCTAATGATATTCATAAATGGATAGATGAAATAGTACAAAAACATCATGATAAGAATTTTTCACATGATGGTGTTACACAACAAATATTTTGGAAAATTAATCTAATATGTTCACTCGAGAATTTTTTACTATCTTTTGAAAGTAATGAAGAGGAGCTTACAGAGCTCAATGCAATTGCTCTAGCAGAAGGCACATTAGCATTTTACTTAGCAGATGAGGAAAAGAAAGAACAGTTGCGTTTATTATTTAAAATCTTAGTAGATAACATTGTTACTAACATGAAAGACTCGAATATTCGAATAGTTTATGGAAAAACATTTTATGGAATTCGTGATTCTCAAGCTATTTTAAAATGGCTGAGTGAATACTCAGATAAAATTGTAATGGCTAAGAATAATAATGAAATTATAGAATCTTTATGGGAAATAATGAAAAATTATATTCGTAATAAATCATTTAATAAATTTAATAAGCCAGATATCTTACTTGAAATGGTAAAAAAATGGGTTTCTGGATGTTCTTTTAGTGAAATTTATCAATTTTCCAAAGATAATGATTGTAAACTTGGTTATGGTACTAGACCTAGGAAAATTAAAATTGAAAATATTGTTGATATTTTTGAGGGAGGGATTGCCTATGATGCATCTCTATTTGTTAGTACATTAGCTGAATTTACTAATTTACTTGAACGAAATGACAAATTTAAATTATTTAATATACTTCAGTTTTTTCAAAAGCATCTAAAATATGGTTTACCTACAAAGACTGCTATTGCACTTTATGAAATGGGGTTTGCAGATCGTGTTATTGCACAAGACTTAGCATTATCTTTAGGATTAATTTCAATTGAAAAACAAAAGATAATAGAAGAGTTAAAGAAAAATAAAGAAAAATCCCAAGAAGTAATGGCTAAATATCCAAGTTACTTCCAAAATGAAATGCTAAGAATATTAGACAATTAGAAACTTAGTTTAAAAGTGCGGTCATTTTCGCTAACGTTTTCAAAACGTCGTCTGAAACCGCACTTCCCAACCAAAAGGAGAACCAAATGAACCAAATCCGCCTACACATTTGGGGCGATTATGCCTGTTTTACCCGTCCGGAGATGAAGGTGGAGCGGGTGTCTTATGATGTCATCACGCCGTCGGCGGCGCGCGGGATTTTGGCGGCGGTGCATTGGAAGCCCGCGATTCGGTGGGTGATTGACCGGATTTATGTATTGAAGCCGATTCGGTTTGAGTCGGTGCGGCGCAATGAGTTGGGCGGCAAGATTTCGGCGGGCAAGGTCAGCGGCGCGATGAAACGCAAGAGCGTTGCCGATTTATATACGCTGATTGAAGACGACCGCCAGCAGCGCGCGGCGACGGTGCTCAAAGACGTGGCGTATGTGATTGAAGCCCATGCGGTGCTGACGGCAAAAGCGGGGGCGGATGAGACCGTTACCAAGCATATCGAGATGTTCAAACGTCGTGCGAAAAAGGGGCAATGTTTCCAGCAGCCTTGTTTGGGCGTGCGTGAATTTCCTGCCGATTTTGCGTTGATTGACGAAGGTGAGCCGCTGCCGCCGTCGGCGTTATCGGAAAGCGAGGCAAGCCGCGATTTGGGCTGGATGCTGCACGATATTGATTTTGACCACGGCAACACGCCGCATTTTTCCGCGCACAAATGAAAGATGGCGTGATTGATGTGCCGCCGTTTTACGCCGAGGAGGTAAAAGCATGATTCTTGCGTCCCTTGCCCGTTATTACCGCCGTTTGGCAGCACAAATCGATGACATGGGCAACCCGAAAGTACCGCCTTATGGCTTTAGCGAGGAGAAAATCGGCTGGATTTTGGTGTTGGATAAAGAAGGTCGTCTGAAAACCGCTGTGCCGAATCTGACTGCCGATAAAAAGCCGCAGCCGAAGCTAATGAGCGTGCCGCGCCCCGAAAAACGCACGTCGGGTATCAAACCGAATTTTTTGTGGGATAAAACCGCCTACGCGCTTGGCGTGGAAGCCAATAAAAACAAAGCCGAGGCGAAGGAAAAGCCGTTTACGTCGTCTGAAAAAACTTTTGATGCCTTTAAGCAATACCATCTCGATTTACTGCAAGAAAGCGAAGATGAAGGCCTGCAAGCCTTGTGCCGTTTTCTGCAAAACTGGCAGCCTGCACATTTCGCTGCCGAAAATCTGCCTGCCGAAATGCTCGATGCCAACATCGCATTTTCTCTTGAAAAACCGACCGCACTTATCCATAAACGCGAAGCCGCACAAACTTTGTGGGCAGGCTGCCTGAAAAGCGATGAAGCGCTTGAGGGTTTGTGCCTGATTAGCGGCAACACCGCCCCGATTGCACGGCTGCATCCCGCGATTAAAGGCGTGTTTGGCGGACAAAGCTCCGGCGGCTCGATTATTTCGTTCAACAAAGAAGCCTTTGCCTCTTTTGGCAAGGAGCAAGGCGCAAATGCGCCTGTTTCCGAACAATCCGCCTTTGCCTACACTACCGCGCTGAACTATCTGTTGCGCCGCGAAAATAATCACAGTTTGACCATTGGTGACGCCAGCACGGTCTTTTGGGCGGAAGCGGATGATAATGCGACGGCGCAGGCTGTCGAAGGCTTTTTCGCGCATGTATTCACGCCCCCAGATGACGAACAAGAAAGTGCCAAAGTTTTCAACGTATTGGAACAGATCAGCAAAGGTCGCCCGCTGCAAGAAATTGCGCCCGAACTATCTCCCAATACCCGTTTTTATATCTTAGGGCTTGCCCCTAATGCCGCGCGGATTTCTGTTCGGTTTTGGCTGGACACCACGTTTGGGCAGTTGGCGGAAAATTTGGCGCAGCATTGGCAAGATTTAGCCCTTGAGCCTTGCGCATGGAAAACGCCGCCGTCGATTTGGCGACTCTTATTGCAAACTGCCGTATTGGGCAAAAGCGAAAATATCTCGCCCGTATTGGCAGGCGAAATGACCCGCGCCGTGATTTGTGGCACGCTGTATCCCTTGAGTTTGCTGTCGCAACTGATTACCCGAATCCGCGCCGACGGCGACGTGAATGGTCTGCGCGTGGCAATGATGAAAGCCGTATTAGAGCGGCGTTTTAGAAAAGGTTTTATCGAAGAAGGAGTTCCTATGAGTTTGAACAATGAAAGCCCGAATCGCGCCTATCTTTTAGGGCGGCTGTTTGCCGTGTTGGAGCGCATCCAGTATCAGGCGCTGGGCGAATTAAATGCCGGCATCGCCGACCGCTATTACGGCTCTGCATCCGCCGTGCCGTTTTCGGTTTTTCCGCGCCTTTTGTCAGGCACAAAACACCATTTATCGCGTTTGCGTAAAGACAAAGCCGGTATGGCGGTGAATTTGGATAAAGATTTGGGCGAAATCATTGCCAAACTGCCCGAGACTTTTCCGCGCCATTTGAGCATTGACGAGCAAGGCCGCTTCGCCATCGGCTATTACCATCAAAAACAAAGCTATTTTGCTAAAAAAGAAACCGCTGAAACCATTGAAAACTAAGGAGCCAGAAAATGTCTGCCATTCAAAACCGCTATGAATTTGTTTACTTTTTTGATGTAACCAACGGCAACCCCAACGGCGATCCCGATGCGGGCAATATGCCGCGTCTTGATCCTGAATCCAGCAAAGGCTTGGTAACTGACGTCTGCCTGAAACGCAAAATTCGTAATTTTGTAGAAATCAGCAGCGAAAACGAAGCCGGTTACGAAATCTACGTGAAAGAAAAAAGCGTGTTAAACCTGCAAAACAAACGCGCTTATGAAGCACTTGGTATTGAATCTGAAGCCAAAAAACTGCCAAAAGACGAAGCCAAAGCCCGCGACATTACAGCTTGGATGTGCAAAAACTTCTTCGATATCCGCACCTTTGGCGCCGTGATGACCACCGAAGTCAATAGCGGACAAGTGCGCGGCCCGGTACAACTGGCGTTTGCCCAATCCATCGACCCGATTGTGCCGCTGGAAGTTTCCATCACCCGCATGGCGGTAACCAACGAAAAAGACTTGGAAAAAGAACGCACTATGGGGCGCAAATACATCGTCTCTTACGCGCTCTACCGTGTGCACGGCTTTATCTCCGCCAACCTTGCCGCTAAAACTGGTTTTTCAGACGACGACTTAGCCAAACTCTGGCAAGCCCTGCAACTGATGTTTGAACACGACCACTCCGCCGCCCGTGGCGAAATGGCAGCACGCAAACTGATTGTCTTCAAACACGACAGTGCGCTCGGCAGCCAGCCTGCACATAAATTGTTTGACGCCGTGAAAGTCGAACGCGTAAACGGCGAATCAGGTACGCCCGCAAGCGGTTTTGGCGATTACAAAATCAGTGTGGTTTCAGACGGCCTCAATGGCGTGAGTGTGGAAGAATATTTGTAAAAATGTCTGAAAAGATGACCTCTTGTATCGCAGAAGCGGAAAAGGAAAATCAAGATAGACGCCTGATTCCCCTTTCTGCCCTGCAACACTACGCTTTCTGCCCGCGTCAATGCGCGTTGATTCACAACGAGCAAGCGTGGGCGGAGAATTATTTGACCGCGCAGGGCAAGGCGCTGCATGAGCGGGTGGATTCGGGCGAGCCGGAAACGCGCAGGGGCGTGCGTTTTGAGCGGACGGTGCATGTTTCAGCGGAGAAACTGGGCATCAGCGGCGTGTTGGATTTGGTGGAAGTGGAAACGAAAACAGGCCGTCTGAAACCTGTGGAATACAAACGCGGCAAGCCCAAACCCGACCCGATGGACGAAATCCAGCTTTGTGCTCAAGGTTTGTGCTTAGAAGAAATGACGGGGCAAGCCGTTAACGAAGGCGCGCTGTGGTATATGCAAACCCGCCACCGGGTCCCCATCGTGTTTTCAGACGACCTGCGCGCCCAAACACTCGCCACCATCTCCGCCGTGCGCGAACTCTTAAACAGCGGCCAAACCCCGCTGCCCGACCACGGCAAACGCTGCAAAGCCTGCTCGTTAGTGGAAATTTGCCAGCCGGAGTTGCTGGGGAAACGGGATAGGAGTGTGGGGTATGTAAAGGGGTTATTTACTAATGATTAAAGGATATAAACATGAATTGCATATATTGTAGGGAAGAGAAACAAATTGATGAATTCAGCTTGGAGCATGTTGTCCCACAGTTTCTTGGTGGAAATTTTGTATCAGATAAATTTAAAACACGAAATGTGTGCAAAAAATGTAATAACAATCTAGGACTTTTTGTTGATGCTGCATTTGAAAAAGATTGGTTGGTATTCAATCATCTAAAGAGTCAGGCGCATGCATTTTTTAATCCGAAAGCACCAACATCTCTTCCTTTGCATTACATGGGGCATAGTGTAATAAATCCACCGCATATGGTAGATGGAGAAATATGTGAGTATTGGTTAGGACCACTAGGGGAGCAAATCTTTTGGATTAGACCGGATGATGAAAAGCTATATTGGTACGCTGGAGGAAATCCGCGTACAGTTAAAAAGCAGAAAACAAGAGCATATTTTATTTTTGCTGAACGTTATTTAAAAAATTTTGAGTTGGCATTACTGTCATTTAAAGATGCTTTTGAGGGCAAGCCTGTCAAGAAAATTATGTGTACTCGTTTAGACGAAGAAAATATTTTACCTAGAATAGGCTTTTCAAATCCTGATGACATAGATCAAGAAAGAATAGAATTCTTTTTAGAAAGTGTAAGAGGTGGAAAAGAACAGCATTGCAAATACCATAAAAACGCATTTGCTGAAAATCGATTTATTGCGAAATTAGCACTTGGAATTTTGCATTGTTTATTCAATAAGAGCAAATTTTCTAGTGAGTACATGGAAGAGCTTTATAAGGGCTTGTGGTATAGAACAGGAGATAATATCCCTAAAATCCGCGGTTCAGGGGCACTTCATGAAGGTAAAGATTTAAAAAGGTTATTAGGTGTTCCGTATGGCACGACTATATCTATTTTAAAGAGTAACAATCTATTGATTATGAATTTAAATATTGGCACAGAACTTAATTATTCTATTCAATGTGGAGAAATTGAAGAGTTAGATAGTCAAGAGGCAGAAATATTTGATCAAGGCGGATTATGTATTGTTATTTATAAACCTTTACAACGTTTTATTGAGTTGGGACTGTATGAATTTATAGCACATAAAAGTGGAGATTATATTAATAATGACTTATCTGAGATTGAAAGTATGCTCCACAATAATGAGGATTATTTTAAGAATTTATAACTGAGAGTTGGTTAGGTTATGGAGTTCCTCTTAACCCAACATACCGTCTTCAAGTAGTCTGTATGCGCCGTTATCCCCAAAGTGCGGTCAAAATCTAAGGAGTTTCCCCATGCGCAAACTGCAAAACACGCTCTACATCACCACCCAAGGCAGCTATCTGCATAAGGAGCGGGAGACGCTGGTGGTGGAGCAGGAGCGCAAGAAGGTGGCGCAGTTGCCGGTGCATTCCATAGGGCATATTTTCTGTTTCGGGAATGTGTTGGTGTCGCCGTTTTTATTGGGGTTTTGCGGTGAAAATAATGTGAATTTAGCGTTTTTTACGGAAAATGGGCGTTATTTGGGACGGCTTCAGGGGCGGCAGAGTGGCAATGTGCTGTTGCGTCGGGCGCAGTATCGGGTGTCGGAGCAAAATCCCGTGCCGAT
Organism: Neisseria sp. HMSC064D07; assembly: GCF_001837185.1. NCBI lineage: Bacteria > Pseudomonadati > Pseudomonadota > Betaproteobacteria > Neisseriales > Neisseriaceae > Neisseria > Neisseria sp. HMSC064D07. The sequence goes on from NZ_KV831707.1 coordinate 50,766, forward strand.
TGCGCGCAATATCATTGCGGCGAAGATTCAGGCGAGTAAACGGGTGCTTCAGCGGCAGATTCGCAATTATGGCGAGAATGCGGCGATTCAAAGTGCGGTCGATGCTTTGAACATTTCACTGCGGCAGTTGAAGGGCGCGGCGGAGCTGGACGTGGTGCGCGGTATTGAGGGCGATGCGGCGGCGCGTTATTTCGGCGTATTTGGGCAGCTTTTGAGCGAAAAAAGCGGTTTTGTTTTTGACGGGCGCAACCGCCGTCCGCCCAGAGACGGGGTGAATGCGCTGTTGTCGTTTGTGTACAGCATTCTGGGCAAGGACATCAGCGGCGCGCTGCAAGGCGTGGGGCTGGATCCGCAGGTGGGTTTTCTGCACGCCGACCGACCGGGACGCGACAGTTTGGCGCAGGATATTTTGGAAGAATTCCGCGCGTGGTGGGCAGACAGGCTGGTGTTGTCGCTGATTAACCGAGGGCAAATCAAACCGCAGGATTTCGTTACCGAAGCAAGCGGCGCGGTGAGTTTAAAAGCCGATGCGCGTAAGCTGTCGTTTCAAGCCTTGCAGGCGAAAAAGCAGGAGAAAATCGTTCATCCGTTTTTAGGCGAGGAAGTGGAAATCGGGCTGCTACCGTATATTCAGGCAATGCTGTTGGCGCGGCACTTGCGCGGAGATTTGGCGGAATATCCGCCGTTTTTGATGAGATAGGTTTGCAGGTCGTCTGAAAATGGGTTGGATGTTTTCAGACGACCTCTAAAGCAGCCTGCACATGGGAATACAAAATGCTGATGCTGATTACTTACGATATTTCGCTGGAAGATGCGGAAGGACAGGCAAGGCTGCGGCGCGTGGCAAAATTGTGTTTGGACTACGGCGTGCGCGTACAGTATTCGGTGTTCGAATGCGACATCGCGCCCGATCAATGGGTTGTTTTAAAAGACAAACTCTTAAAAACCTACAACCCCGAAACCGACAGTCTGCGCTTTTACCATCTGGGCAGTAAATGGCGGCGCAAAGTGGAACACCACGGCGCAAAACCGGCGGTGGATGTGTTTAAGGATACGTTGATTGTGTAAATCGCCAACCTGCGGTTCTCATGAAAATGCGGCAGGGTTGGCGAATTGGGATTGTTCTTTAATAATCAGGATATTGCGAATGCGGGCGTAACGGAAAAGGCTGTGTTATACTCGCGTTCACGCTTTTCTTAGGAGCTTAGCGAAATCGGGGCTGCGAAACCTGATGGAACAAGGCTTTTAAGAGAGGCTCAGCCGCCTTCGGGCGGCTGTGTGTTGAAACTTATTGTGCAACGTCGCTTTCGGCAACGTCGGATACAGCCGCCTTCGGGCGGCTGTGTGTTGAAACCAATCTAACAAGGCTCGTTCGATGTTTGGGGTTAACAGCCGCCTTCGGGCGGCTGTGTGTTGAAACTTATTGTGCAACGTCGCTTTCGGCAACGTCGGATACAGCCGCCTTCGGGCGGCTGTGTGTTGAAACCAATCTAATAAGGCTTGTTCGATGTTTGGGATTAAACAGCCGCCTTCGGGCGGCTGTGTGTTGAAACGCTGTATGCGTAGAATGTATCTGCTTTGATACATCAGCCGCCTTCGGGCGGCTGTGTGTTGAAACAAATACTACACGCCGCCATCTTTCGGATTTTGAAGCAGCCGCCTTCGGGCGGCTGTGTGTTGAAACTTTGGTATATACAAAGCTAGTCAAGCATTTGCGAAGCAGCCGCCTTCGGGCGGCTGTGTGTTGAAACAGCTAACACGGATTTACCCATACCGGGTCTTGCACAGCCGCCTTCGGGCGGCTGTGTGTTGAAACGGTATGATTACCAACGTGGGTTAAGCCTAATCAGGCCGCAGCCGCCTTCGGGCGGCTGTGTGTTGAAACCACATTTTGAAAAATTTCATTTGATTGCAAATCAAGCAGCCGCCTTCGGGCGGCTGTGTGTTGAAACCGACGATTGGGGAATGTTTGACAAGCGCTATTTTCAGCCGCCTTCGGGCGGCTGTGTGTTGAAACAT
>NZ_KV831707.1:52884-53307 GCF_001837185.1 Neisseria sp. HMSC064D07
AGCCGCCTTCGGGCGGCTGTGTGTTGAAACCAATACGTTGCAAATCGCCGCCGAGCCAAGTTATCCAGCCGCCTTCGGGCGGCTGTGTGTTGAAACCAACGTTACGTCTGGAAGACTGTCAACGATAAGGCAGCCGCCTTCGGGCGGCTGTGTGTTGAAACAGCCGAATAACGATGGTCGGGAACGATTTCTACCAGCCGCCTTCGGGCGGCTGTGTGTTGAAACCAAAAATCAGGACGGCAACGGCAATCAATCCCTGCAGCCGCCTTCGGGCGGCTGTGTGTTGAAACACACCCTGCCATACGTTGATTTGCGGCATTTCGTAGCAGCCGCCTTCGGGCGGCTGTGTGTTGAAACACGTTATACTTTTTGACGGCTATCAGCTTCCAACGGCAGCCGCCTTCGGGCGGCTGTGTGTTGAAA
>NZ_KV831707.1:53407-54879 GCF_001837185.1 Neisseria sp. HMSC064D07
GCAGCCGCCTTCGGGCGGCTGTGTGTTGAAACGTCAATGGGCAATATTTATCCAATCATCCCAATGCAGCCGCCTTCGGGCGGCTGTGTGTTGAAACTTATTGTATTACGTCGCTTTCGTCAACGGTTGTTCAGCCGCCTTCGGGCGGCTGTGTGTTGAAACAATCATAAAAGTCCCCATCTTCAGACAACATCAACAGCCGCCTTCGGGCGGCTGTGTGTTGAAACCCACAATCTCTGCCAATTGTGCCTTGCCGTCTTTCAGCCGCCTTCGGGCGGCTGTGTGTTGAAACCTTTTCTTCATCCTTGCCCATTATGAACGCTGCCCAGCCGCCTTCGGGCGGCTGTGTGTTGAAACAAAGAATCGCTGATAGGTCAACAATTCGTCATCGTCAGCCGCCTTCGGGCGGCTGTGTGTTGAAACATTGGAGCGTAAATCTAAATAAAGTCTTGAATATGCAGCCGCCTTCGGGCGGCTGTGTGTTGAAACAGATATTGAGAAAGAAGAGTGCAAGCTTCTAAAGCAGCCGCCTTCGGGCGGCTGTGTGTTGAAACTACGGTGTGTTACCCGTCTTTGAAATGCTGATTGCAGCCGCCTTCGGGCGGCTGTGTGTTGAAACATAGAACAATCCTGCATATTGTCTTTTTGAGTACCCAGCCGCCTTCGGGCGGCTGTGTGTTGAAACTACGGTGTGTTACCCGTCTTTGAAATGCTGATTGCAGCCGCCTTCGGGCGGCTGTGTGTTGAAACATTTTTATTACCTTGTGAGTAGTATCCCTATGTCAGCCGCCTTCGGGCGGCTGTGTGTTGAAACAACACGCTAAAGACTATTTAGGCAATGGCCTGACCAGCCGCCTTCGGGCGGCTGTGTGTTGAAACGGCAATCTCTTGCTTGCATTGCTTGATGGCTTCTCAGCCGCCTTCGGGCGGCTGTGTGTTGAAACTTTGTCGGTTAAATCCATTTTGTCGATAACCGACCAGCCGCCTTCGGGCGGCTGTGTGTTGAAACTTCGTCCGATAAATCCCATCCGAAACCGTTATCATGCAGCCGCCTTCGGGCGGCTGTGTGTTGAAACCATGCGGCTATGACAGTAGAATATGAAACCAACACCAGCCGCCTTCGGGCGGCTGTGTGTTGAAACGTCTGTCAGGTATTGGGTTAATGCTTTCATGCCGCCAGCCGCCTTCGGGCGGCTGTGTGTTGAAACCCAGGCTGCCTAATAAAACCATGATTTAGTCCTTCAGCCGCCTTCGGGCGGCTGTGTGTTGAAACGATGTGTGTATATTACCTCCTTAGATGAGGTATTCAGCCGCCTTCGGGCGGCTGTGTGTTGAAACCTTGCAGAATCTTGAGGCGTTGCTCGGTGTTGACGGCAGCCGCCTTCGGGCGGCTGTGTGTTGAAACGTTGTAAGTCAGTTATATCGCATATTATTTCCTCCAGCCGCCTTCGGGCGGCTGTGTGTTGAAACTT
>NZ_KV831707.1:54979-78723 GCF_001837185.1 Neisseria sp. HMSC064D07
AGCCGCCTTCGGGCGGCTGTGTGTTGAAACTTCGCGCATTTTTTGCAGCCAGCCTTTGGCAACCCAGCCGCCTTCAGGCGGCTGTGTGTTGAAACCAGTTTTTAAAGGCCGAGACATCCGAACAATCGACCAGCCGCCTTCAGGCGGCTGTGTGTTGAAACAGCAGGAATTTTGTTTCTTCCTTTTACCCAACTATTCCAGCCGCCTTCAGGCGGCTGTGTGTTGAAACGATTATTTCTGAATTACTTGTGATAACTTTTATCCCCAGCCGCCTTCAGGCGGCTGTGTGTTGAAACATCAAGAGGGCGCAGGCGAGAAAGAGGGCGATGCCCAGCCGCCTTCAGGCGGCTGTGTGTTGAAACAAAGTAAGGCATTTAGTGGCACAAGGTCGTCTAAACCAGCCGGCTGGGTGTTGAAACTCTGCCACCGTATCTTATGTCTGAGTAAGGAAGAGGGGCTGTATGTTCAAATATCGTCCAAGCAGACCGCTCTTCTTTTGATCCTTTGCTTTCCGAAGCTTTAGTGAAAGCTGTGAAGGATATTAGAAGCAAGTTATAAAGGTTAATCGATAACAATGCCGTCTGAAAAAGTTTCAGACGGCATTTTTTCTATTTGCATATTAAATTTAATATCATATTATCATTGCATCTGTATCAATTTGAATTTTTTAGAATTTCAATATGAAACCCCTCATTTACTACGCCCATTCCGCGCAAGATAAACTTGGTAATCTCTTACCTTACGAACATTGGCAAACCTTGCAAAGCCATTCTGTGAATGTTGGCGAAATGGCGGCGGAGTTTGCTCGGGTATTCGGTGCACAGGAAATTGCCTGCCAGACGGGACAGCTTCATGACTTAGGGAAATATTCCGAAACCTTTGACCACCGTTTGCATGGCGGCTCATCAGTCCATCATACTACCGCCGGAGCCAAAATTGCAAAAACGCTTGCTTCAGGGTGGGTTCCAAAGTATAACCTGTGGTTATCTTACTTAGGCTAGATAACTTTATTAATAAATTAAAAGGCAAAAATAATGGAAATTAAACAAACCAACTTAACCATCAAATCTCGTGCGGCGGTGGCATTCGCCCCAAATCAACCCTTACAAATTGTGGAAATCGACATAGAAATGCCGCGCAAAGGCGAGGTGTTAATTCGTAACACTCACACGGGCGTGTGCCATACTGATGCATTTACGTTATCAGGAAGCGATCCTGAAGGCGTATTCCCTGTGGTGCTTGGGCATGAAGGTGCGGGTGTGGTCGTTGCTGTGGGCGAAGGTGTGTCAAGCGTAAAACCAGGTGATCACGTTATTCCTCTTTATACCGCTGAATGTGGCGAATGTGAGTTTTGTCGTTCAGGTAAAACCAACTTATGCGTCTCAGTGCGTGATACGCAAGGTAAAGGCTTAATGCCAGATGGCACGACGCGTTTTTCTTATCAAGGTCAGCCGATCTATCACTATATGGGCTGTTCGACTTTCAGTGAATATTCTGTTGTTGCCGAAGTTTCACTGGCGAAAATCAACCCAGAAGCGAACCACGAACAAGTATGTCTGCTCGGCTGCGGTGTTACCACAGGTATTGGTGCGGTACATAACACAGCAAAAGTGCAAGAAGGCGACTCTGTTGCCGTGTTTGGCTTGGGCGCGATTGGTTTGGCGGTGGTACAAGGTGCGCGTCAAGCCAAAGCCGGTCGCATTATCGTCATTGATACCAATCCCGCAAAATTCGAGTTGGCAAAACATTTTGGTGCAACTGACTGTTTAAACCCGAACGATTACGATAAACCGATCAAAGATGTGTTGTTAGACATCAATAAATGGGGCATTGACCATACCTTTGAATGTATCGGCAACGTAAACGTAATGCGTCAAGCATTAGAAAGTGCACACCGTGGTTGGGGACAATCCATTATCATCGGCGTAGCGGGTGCAGGACAAGAAATTTCAACTCGTCCGTTCCAGTTGGTAACCGGTCGTGTTTGGAAAGGCACGGCATTTGGTGGCGTGAAAGGCCGCTCTGAACTTCCGAAAATGGTGGAAGATTCAATGAAAGGCGACATCCAGTTGGAACCATTTGTGACTCACACAATGACACTGGATCAAATCAATGAAGCCTTTGAGTTAATGCACGAAGGTAAATCGATCCGCGCTGTTATTCATTACTAAGGTACGCGATGAAACTGATTGAACAACATCAAATTTTTGGTGGTTCGCAACAAGTTTGGGCACACTACGCCCAAACGCTTCAATGCGAAATGAAATTTGCCGTCTATTTGCCGGATAATCAGGAGAATCGACCGCTTGGTGTGATTTATTGGCTTTCCGGCTTGACTTGTACGGAACAAAATTTCATTACCAAATCAGGTTTTCAGCGTTATGCGGCAGAACATCAAGTGATTGTGATTGCCCCTGATACCAGCCCTCGCGGAGAGCAAGTGCCGAATGATGCGGCTTACGATTTAGGGCAGGGTGCGGGTTTTTATCTTAATGCGACCGAGCAGCCTTGGGCGACGAATTATCAAATGTATGATTATATTTTGAATGAGTTGCCTAGTCTGATTGAGGAAAAATTTCCTACCAACGGCAAACGTTCCATTATGGGACATTCAATGGGCGGACACGGCGCATTGGTATTGGCACTGCGAAACCAGGAACGTTATCAAAGTGTTTCTGCCTTTTCGCCCATTTTGTCGCCAAGCCTTGTGCCTTGGGGAGAAAAAGTCTTTTCTGCCTATTTAGGAAAAGATCGCGAAAAATGGCAGCAATATGATGCCAACTCGCTCATTCAACAAGGCTATAAAGTACAAGGTATGCGTATTGATCAGGGCTTAGAAGATGAGTTTTTGCCGATACAATTGCGTACCGAAGATTTTATCGAAACCTGTCGTGCGGCAAATCAACCGGCCGATGTGCGCTTTCACAAAGGCTACGATCATAGCTATTACTTCATCGCCAGTTTTATTGGTGAGCATATTGCCTATCATGCGGCATTTTTGAAGTAAACCAAAGAGTGATTCGTGAATCGATCAAACGTTGGTATGAACGTTAATTTTTCATGTTAACGAAAATAAAAGGCATCGGATTGATGCCTTTTATTTTTTATAAATGATGAAAAATAATGCGATTAAAATGAGCTAGCTTGCCCACTTTATTTAAATATCCCCCCATTCCAGTCCAAACCGTTGCAAATACTTTCTCAATCGGTCGCTGTCATTAACTTTTGCCCTTTCTGTTCGGGAGACGTTGAACAATGCACGGCCGGCAGCGGCCATATTGGGATGTTTGCGGCATTCGTCGATGACATGTTGCAGTTGTAGTTTGTCGAACAAATCCAATGTGTCCCAATCGACTTTATCGGGATAGTCTTGTGTTTTTTCAGACAGCCTTTTATGTAGGAGGCCGTCTGAAAAGGGTTCTTCCGACCATAACCATTTTAGGCGTTCGATTTCAGCTTGGACTTGTTCTACCTGTATCCTGCCTTGTGGCGCGAGTGTGGCCAGGCGCATGATGCTGGCGGCGAGGTCGCGGAAGTTGCCGCGCCATGGTGCTTGGTCTGAGTGGGCGAAATCGAGGTAGGCGGCTAAGGCTTCTTTGTTGAAGCGGGTGGTTCGGCCGAGTTCTTGTGAGGCTAGGGCGAGCTGGTGTTCGACGTTGGGCTCGATGTCTTCACGACGGTCGGCAAGTGCGGGCAGTGGGTAATTCCAGATGTTGATTCGGGCGAACAGGTCTTCGCGGAAGCGTCCGGCGCGAATTTCGTGGCGTAGGTCGCGGTTGGTGCCGACGATGAGTTGGAAGTCGCTTTTGACTTCGCTGTCGCTGCCGACGGGATAAAAGTGTTTCTCTTCAATGGCTTTGAGTAACATGGCTTGTTCGTCTAAGCCCAATTCGCCAATTTCATCTAAAAACAATACACCGCCGTCAGCAGTTTTCAGATAACCTTCACGTTTTTCTGCGGCGCCGGTAAAGGCACCTTTTTTGTGGCCGAACAGGGCAGATGCTGCGCCGTCACCGCGAAGGGTGGCGCAGTTTACATCGACAAATGTGCCTTTAATCAGATGGCGTGCTTTTTTCAATTCAAAAATCCTGCGTGCCAGCATGGATTTTCCTGCGCCTGTGGGGCCGGAAAGTAGAATGGGGGAAGGGGAATTGAGTGCGACTTGTTCGATTTCGGCAATCATGCGGTTGAAGGCAGTGTTTTGGGTGGAGATGCCGCTTTTCAGGTAGCGCACTGCGTCATCGCGTACGGCGGCAAGGCGTTCTGCCAGTACGTCGTAACGAGCCAAGTCTAAATCGATGATTTCATAACTGCCGACATTGCCGTCCTCCATACTGCGTCTTTGATTTTTGGGCGGAGCGGTTTGTAACAGTACGCCGGGGATTTGACGCGATTCCACCAATAAAAACAGGCAGATTTGGGCAACGTGTGTACCCGTAGTGATGTGGGTGAGATAGGTTTCTTCTTCAATATTAAATGTATAGCCCGCTGCCCAGTCGTGCAGCTTGGTGTAAACCTCGGAAAAATCCCACGGGTTTGCCAGCTCCATAGGTACGAGATTGACGGCAGTGTGCGGCGACACATCTTGAATATCGGCTTTTACATGATCTGCCAAATCACGGTATTTCTCCGCATAGAACAGCTCCATACGGTCGAGATGAAAATCTTGACGCTGATTCATGGCGACATTTGGCCGCCATTTCAACCAACGCCCTTGACCGAAACCTTTATCCAGCACTGTACCGAGAAAGCTGATGGCGACTTGTTTTTTGGGATTGGTATTCATGTTTCAGACGGCCTTTAAATTATTTTTTCCAGGACAAACGCGCCGTAATCATCGCCCAACGGCAGCTCGAAATCCGTATGCAGGATTTGGCGTTTTACTTGTACGGTTTCGTCAGTTTTCGGATTAAAACCTTCTTTTAAGGCCGTCTGAAAATACACACCGAAGCCACGTTTCTGCCACGCAGGCAGTTCGTTGAAATTGATATTGTTTTCAAATAACAAATCGTGCTTTTGCACGCGTGTCAGGCCGCTGACGGCATCTGTGGCGCGGGACACGCTTTCTCCTTTCTTGCGCAACATCCAATAGCAGTGGGCGTTGAGCGCGTTGCGGTATGAGTCTTCGTGCCGCCAACGGAAATAATCGACCACCAGTTTTTCGTTCGGCAAAACGCAAACCCGTGCATCAAAAGCGGCGGTCTGTCCGTGCGCCACAGAAAAGGCGGCGCTGGCTTCACCAGCCAATACAGAAATGATTTTGCGCGTTTTGCGTTTGAACGTATCGTCGTCTCGGCGCAGCAACAGTGAAATTTCATCGCTTTCCGAATAGCCGTACGCCACATTGAAGCCACATTTCATCAAATGACGGACGGTGTGCGCCATCAGATCGCGGAAACGAATGTCGAATGGGGCTTCAAACTGCCAAATTTCCTTGGTTAGTCGTGTAAAACCGCGCCCGTCTAAGCGTACAACAATAAAATTTCCCTGTGGTACGCAAAAGTCATAAGCGGTTTCGTATTGTCGCAAGCGTTTGTCCAAATCATCGAATCTCATCATATATCCTTGTATATTTTATTTTCTATAAAACTATCTAAAAATATATTTTTTAGTATTCTACGCTTCTTGCCGATAAAAGCCACTTTAAAATATATTTTCTTTATATTCAATAAACTAAAAATTATTTTTATAAAAATTTTATTCTTGGCACGCTGTTGGCTATGTTGTGAATGTAACGATACAGCAGATGCTTCGGGAAATACAGTTACCGGAGAAAAATTTTCCGTAAATCTAGTTGCTGTGTGGTTACAGGGCGAATGCCAACAAGACTACATTTGGATTAACAGGTTCGAATCCTGTCTCGTCTGATAGACGTTGAACGTCTTGTTTATTTAGTCGCCCACCCTTTTCCAATATGGCAGGCAAATGCCTTGGAAACTACATCTGTCGCAGGTTCGAGTCCTGCCCCACTTTCGGCGGGTAGCTCAGTCGGTTAGAGCAATCAGGCGTTTCCAAAAAACTCGTTGCTTGCCGTACTGCCCCTTATCAATACTTTCAGACGACCTGAAGGAGACACAGCCATGACTGAACCATTCCATATCGCTTATCAACTGCACGATGCAGGCTGGGCAAGCGTTACCGTGAAATATGGCGAAGAAAGCCATCAGCAAGCCGTTTCCTATCTACATGATTCGCTGAAAGATTTATGTAATTTAGCACTCGCCCTACAAAGCGGCGCCAGCATCACTGAGGCAAAAGCCCTGTTTTTAGACGAACCCGGTGAACTTGCCTTACTGGTATCTGCTGCCGAACAAAGCAACGAAGCTGAAGTGAAGCTGATTTATTCGAACGACTGGTATTTCAGCTTCAATTTCAATCGCAGCCCACAACAAGCCTTATGGCACGGCAAAGTAGGCCGGTATGAATTGGCAGAAAACATCCGTCTGATTTTAAGAGATATTTATCTAAATATCGGCGAAAAAGAATATTTGGAACGATGGATAGAACATCCGTTTCCGAAACAAGATTACCTGAAGCTCCGCCACCTTTAAAGAATAAATATGAACACTTGGCTAATCATCGACGTCATCGTTTTTTCGACTCTGGCTTGCTGGTCGTTCCAAACCAGCCGCAGCCGTAAATGCGAACAGGCTTGGCGGGAGCAGACTTTTCCCGAAGCGGAATGTAGTTTGATAAAGGAAGGCTGCCGTTACGACATCATACTTTCAGACGGCCGAGCCTTCCACCAAGCCGAAATACTCGGTACGGCGCAAGGCAAAGAAGCAGATTTTCTGTTCGGCTATGGGAACATGCTTGTACTGCGTCTTTCAGACGACCGCAAAGCCTATGTGCGGCAGGCATGTATCCGCTGCATGGTTGAAAGCAAGATTTTAGGGATTAATAAAAAGTTTAGGGCGCAACCGGCAAATACCGGAGGAATTACAGCCTGCTAAGCTCGAGGTCGCGGGTTCGAGTCCCGTCTCTGTCGCCAACTATGGCAGAGTAGCTCAGAGGATAGAGCGCGTAAAAATTTCTCCACTCTTTGTTGCCCAATGTGCCACCCCTTATGGGCGAATGCTATTAGGATTACATTCCTTTCTTGCTACAAACCCGAATGATCCTAGTAAATCTAGTCACCCTACGGCAGTAGGCGGATGCCCGACTGGAAGAGAATACATTAGCTTTCAGTTAAAAACGCTTCTCTTCATCTTTAGCCGCCACACTGCCACCCATTCAAGGCCGTCTGAAAAACAAAGCTAAAACAAGTTCAGACGGCCTCAAACCAACAATATGAAAGAAAATGAAAATGGCTAATACTACCTTGTTTCAATCTATTAAAAACCGTTTGATTAAAACCGATACCTATAATGAAGCCGGCGGCATCGCCTACACGCTGACACCCAAACAACAGCTGGCCCAGCTTGCCGCTACCGGTTGTCTGAACAATATCTACTATGCCGATGCCCAAAGTCAGCTTGACCAAGTGTTGAAATTGGCAGAAAGCCTAGATGTCGAGTTTATCGCTAAAACTGCCGTATATGCCCGTCAAAAAGGTTTTATGAAAGATATGCCAGCGCTGTTGCTTGCCGTGTTGGCACAAAAAGACGTGAACATGCTTGCCCGCGTATTCGACCAAGTAGTGGACAACGGTAAAATGTTGCGCAACTTCGCGCAAATCATCCGAAGCGGCGCGGTCGGCAGAAAATCCTTCGGCAACCGTCCGAAAAAACTGATGCAGACCTGGCTTTTGACCGCCACCGAAAAACAATTGTTGAACGCCGCTATCGGCAACGCCCCGTCGCTGGCGGACGTGGTCAAAATGGTGCATCCCAAACCGCGTGAAGCATGGCGTGCCGCCTGGTTTGCGTGGCTTATCGGCAAACCGTACGACCGCGAAGCATTGCCGCCCATTACCCGCGCCTTTGAAGACTACAAACAAAGCCGAGAAGGCGAATTGCCCAACGTTCCTTTCCAAATGCTCACTGCTTTAGACTTGAACAGCGGCGACTGGGCGCAAATCGCCCGCAACGGCTCATGGCAGCAGGTCCGTCAAAACCTGAGCACTTTCCTGCGCCACGAAGTGTTTGCTAAAAGCAAAAACATCAAAATGGTGGCAGAAAAACTGCGTGACGAAACCGCCATTGCCCGCGCCCGCGTCCTGCCTTACCAATTGCTGACCGCGTATCAGGCAACATCTAATCAAATGCCGTCTGAAATCCGCGAAGCACTGCAAGATGCGATGGAAACCGCCGTACAAAACGTACCGGTCATCCAAGGCAAAGTCGTGGTTTGTCCGGACGTTTCCGGCTCTATGCACAGCTCGGTTACAGGCTATCGCGGCAGTGCGTCCACCAAAACCCGCTGCATCGACATTGCCGCACTTGTGTCCGCCGCCATGTTGCGTACTAATCCGCAAGCCCGCGTGATACCGTTTGAGCAAATCACGGTAAACGTGAAGCTCAACCCACGCGACAGCATCATGACCAACGCCGAAAAACTCGCCAATATCGGCGGAGGCGGAACAGCATGTAGTGCACCGCTTGCCATGTTGAACCGTGAAAAAGCTGAAGTGGATTTGGTCGTCATCGTGTCAGACAACGAAAGTTGGGCAGATGACAGCCAACGATGGGGTGGTAAAACCAGTCTGATGAAAGAATGGGACATCCTGAAAAAACGCTGTCCCGAAGCCAAACTCGTTTGTCTGGATATCCAGCCCTACACCAAGGCTCAAGCACGAAACCGTCACGATATCTTGAACATCGGCGGCTTCTCCGACCAAGTATTCTCCCTGATCGGTTCCTTTGCCGAACGAGGCATGGGTACAGATTTCTGGGTAGAAGAGATTGAGAAAACGCCGTTGGCAGTTGTGAACTGAAGCTAAGGCCGTCTGAAAAAAGGGTAGAAATATTTTTCAGACGGCCTATTTATTCAGGGTAAGCTGAGAAAAATAATAAGGAAACAAAATGCAAAAATTTATCTTAATCCGCGGTCATCAAGGTTCGGGAAAATCGACGTTTGCCGAACAAAAAGCCGCCGAATTTAAAGTACAGTATCCGGATGCGGAAGTGGTTCGTATTGAAAACGATTTGTTCATTACCGATGAATACGGTGAATATCGTTGGTCGGGCGAAGCAGTGGATAAGGCGCAGAAACGCGGCAATGCCTTGATGACTGAAACCTTGAGACTTGGACGTCAAAATCCGAATCGAAATATTTTGATCATTAATTCCAATACCAACCAAAAAGCTTCGCGTTGCCGTCATTTATTGGATCTGGCGAAAAAAAGCGGTTTTGAAACAGAAGTCTACCGACTGCACAATTTCTATCCCAACCTACACGGCGTGAAAGAGCATGACGTGTTGGCGGCGTATATCAAGCTGAACCAAAACCGTGTGGCAAACGAAATCCACATCGAGGCTGTGCAACCGGCAAATGCGGAACAGTTAGAAAAAATCGAACAGATGCAGGCTATCGAGCATAAGCCGTTGGTGTTTGATGAGGTGCAGCAAACCTTTGTGACCGATCACTATCTGCAACACGGCAGCCGTAACTTTACTGCCAAAGCATCCAAGCGCTATCCTGAATTGCGCGTGTTGAAATACGCACGCAGCGTGTTCTATAACAACCGCTTTGATGATGCTTTGCTGGAAATGCGCGGTTTGATTATCGACACGCACAACCGCATCATCGTGCGTCCGTTTAAAAAAGTGTTCAATTATTCGGAGCGTATTGCCAAAGGCAGCCGTTATCCGATACGAATCAGTGACGAGAGATTGGTGGACGCAGTGGTGAAAGTAAATGGCTTCCTCGGCTGCTGCACCTTCGTCTCGCTTTCAGACGACCATCCGTCTAAAGGCGCTTCGTTTGACAGCAAAGTGCTGTATTCGACTACCGGATCGCTTGATAGCGCGTTTGCCGACATGACCGCCGCACACTGCGCGCAATACGAAACCCTGTTCCGCGCTTATCCGAACCACACTTTTTTGTTCGAAATCACAGACGCGAAAGACGTGCACATCATCCGCGAAGCATTGGGCGAAACCTTAATCGGCTGCATTGATGTGGCGACCGGCCGTCAGTTTAGCGAAGCGGAATTGGACGAAATCGGCAAACAATACGGCATCCGTCGTCCCGAAATGCTGAAAAACATCACGTTCGGCGAGCTGAAAGGCCGTCTGAAAAACGTGGAACATGAAGGTTTTATGGTGTTTGATGCGCAAAACGGCGAAATGCTGTTCAAACTCAAATCGCCGTATTACCTGATTTCCAAGTTTCTGGGACGAAGCAACGAAGGCAATATCGGCCGCAAACTGGACAAACGCCATGTTGATGAAGAATTTTATCCTTTAATCGACTATATCCACGAGCATCAGGAAGCGTTCAACGCTATGCCGGAATTGGATAAAATCGCGTATATTCAGGCGTTTTTGAGACAGTTGTAAGGCCGTCTGAAAATATATGGGGCAACGCGTATTTATTTTCCGCGCTCGTACGCTTCGATTTCGCCGACTTTAGGTGCATAGCCGCTGTTTGTGTCGTGGCGTAAATCCAACCAGATATCGACCAATGCACAAGCAGCCGGAGCGGCAATCACGTTTTGCCCCATACATAAAACCTGCGCATCATAGTTTTCCACTGAGCCGCGGAGTGTGAGTAAATCATGCGCAGTTGCCGCCCGTATGCCACGCACCTTATTGGCGGCGATTGCCGTGCCCACGCCGGTGCCGCAAATCAACAGCGCACGGTCAGCGTGTCCTGCAGCGACTTCTTCGGCCGCGGCAAACGAGAGTTGAGGATAGCTTCCTTCGGGCGAGGATAAATCGACCAAGCTGCTGACGCGCGGATCGTTTTGCAGATACGTTTTGAGCGCGTCTTTCAATATTGCGCCGTTGGCCGGCGCGGCAATAACCAAACGCATAAAAACTCCTTGAAGCACACAATAAACATTATTCAGCATACGCCCGCGCGTGATACGATTCAAGCCTGCAACGCAGAAAGCACGGTATGAGCAAAACCTACTTCACATCAGACCTACATTTTTCACATAAAAACATTGCTAAATTCTGCCCGCAATTTCGACCGTTCGATAACGTGGAGCAGATGGATGAATTTTTAATTCAGACATGGAATGAAACCGTTACGCCTGAAGATACGGTGTACAACTTGGGCGATTTTTCCTTTGCCCAAGACCATAAGCAGATAGAGCGCGTTTTGTCGAGCTTGAACGGGCAGCATCACTTGATTTACGGCAATCATGATCATGTGATTCGGCAGCATGCCGATTTTTTCCGCAGCCAAACCAAGCATGACGGCCATCCGTTGCTGTCGTCCATACGGCCGTATTTGAAACTCAAATTGCCGGAAATTAAGAATACGCTGGTTCTCTTTCACTATCCGATACAGGAATGGGACGGCTGCTATCAGGGCTGGTATCACTTGTACGGCCATTTGCATGACAGGGTGGCGGAAATCAAAGGGCGTGCTTTAAATGTCGGATTCGATTTGCACGGCCGTTTTTTGACGGCGCAAGACGTCGATAAGTTTTTGTGTGATTTGCCTAAAATTTCGTATTTTGGTGAAGCAGGGTTGAAAGCCAACTCGCCGGAAGAAGCGGCAGAGCTGGTGTCTCGGAAACTGGCGCAGTTAAATCAGGTATAATTTCAGACGGCCTTTGCGGATTTCCGGCAAAGGCCGTCTGAATATCAATTTCCTATTTTTGAGTGATACATGGAAAACCTTTTGGCTTACTTACTACAAAAAATCAGCCTCCCTAATCAATTCAGCAAGGACAAGTCATGAGCGGTAAGCCTTTGAAGTATCCCGTTTCCGCTTTGGTCGTTTTGCATGATAAAGACGGCAATATCCTGCTGATTGAACGTACGGCGCCGCAAGGTTTTTGGCAGTCGGTCACAG
The DNA here is from genome assembly GCF_001837185.1 of Neisseria sp. HMSC064D07. Lineage (NCBI taxonomy): Bacteria > Pseudomonadati > Pseudomonadota > Betaproteobacteria > Neisseriales > Neisseriaceae > Neisseria > Neisseria sp. HMSC064D07. The sequence goes on from NZ_KV831707.1 coordinate 66,893, forward strand.
GCAGCTTGGAAGAGGGCGAGCGTATCGAAGAAACCGCATGGCGCGAAGTGTGGGAAGAAACCGGTATCCGCCTTGTAGAAGGACAGCTGGAAAACTGGCACGACAGCACCGTTTATGAAATCTATCATCACTGGCGCCATCGCTATCCCAAAGGCGTTTTTGAAAACCGCGAACACATCTTCTCCGCCCAAATTCCGCGCGATACACCTATCGTCCTACAACCGGACGAACACGTTGCCTACGGTTGGTTTGGTGCGGAAGAAGCGGCGGAAAAAGTGTTTTCGCCTTCCAATAAACGCGCAATTTTAGAATTGATTAAAAGGCTGAATGCCAAAAAGGCCGTCTGAATACGACAGTTTCACATTTTCAGACGGCCTTGGGTTTGCTATACTTTCGCCGTTTGACTCTCTTTAAAATCAAAGGAAACCATCATGGCAGACTTCAACAAAATCCTGACCCCGGGCGACGTGGACGGCGGCATCATCAACGTTGTCAACGAAATCCCTGCGGGCAGCAACCACAAAATCGAGTGGAACCGCAAACTGGCCGCTTTCCAACTCGACCGCGTTGAACCGGCAATTTTCGCCAAACCGACCAACTACGGCTTCATTCCGCAAACTTTGGACGAAGACGGCGACGAATTGGATGTATTGCTGGTGACCGAGCAGCCTTTGGCAACCGGTATTTTCCTGGAAGCACGCGTTATCGGCGTGATGAAATTCGTTGACGATGGCGAAGTGGACGACAAAATCGTCTGCGTTCCAGCCGACGACCGCAACAACGGCAACGCCTACAAAACTTTGGCCGATTTGCCGCAACAACTGATCAAACAAATCGAGTTCCACTTCAACCACTACAAAGACCTGAAAAAAGCAGGTACCACTAAAGTTGAATCTTGGGGCGATGTAGAAGAAGCGAAACAAGTCATCAAAGAATCTATCGAACGTTGGAACAAACAAGCCTAATCGGTTTGTCCCATCCAATATCAAGGCCGTCTGAAAATCAGATTTTCAGACGGCCTTTTTATATCTCAGCAGCCTATCAATCCTTCAAGCATTTTCAAACTGATATTTCAAACGAATCAATCATATTATTTTAAATAATTGTTCCCTAAAGCCGAAATTTCAGACGGCCAGAGAATAGGTTTTCTAGATTGCAATTACAGCATCAGCCCCAAAACGCTTTTTCAAATCCTGCCGCGCATTCTGGTGGCAATTCCCGTTGTAGTAAATCATGCAGAGCAGAATATAGTGCTGAAGGTATGTCGCAGCTTTCTTCATCGTAAAACTCTCCGCCTGCTTTCCGCCATTCGCACTCAAAATCATAAATTGCCAATAAGGTTTGCATTAGTATTGCTATGGAAGGTGCGACAAGGCAGCGATTTTCTATCGTACCGTAACCTGTTATCAGCCAATAAACAGGACTATCGGGGGCAGCAGTATCGGCAAAAAGAATTGAATCGTCGAACATTATGCCAAATATCGCCCATTCTTCACGCCAGCCTTGTGTAGGCAGATATTGCTTGGTCTTCCTATCCCAGCCGAAGGCCCAATCGTGCCAACTGTTGGGCAACTTGGGATAAGTTACCCAATGTAAAAACAGAGTTTCCATTTCCAGCCAATAATTGGCAAGTGGATTGTCGGAATGCCATGTACCGTCCATATGGCGGTAGAAATCTGCTAATGCACCCAAATGCAGATGACGGTTATCTTCCAGTGGGGACAGTTCCTGCAACGTTTCTGTATAGGGAAAACCAAAGGTTTGTGCGAAGGTGCGTATAAGGGAGTGAGGCATAAAGTTTGCTTGCTGTATTTTTACGGTTTAAGTCCGTGGAAGATAATGGATTATAGTGGGTTTAATTAGAATCGGGCTTGATGCAGGCTAATGATGTAAGTCATCTGTTCAATTTATTTCTAATCTGCCAACGCTCATCAGTCAGAACATAAATATAGTAAATTCAAATTAGCTATAGGTAAGTGCGGCATTTTACCGATATAACAAAATCGTCTTTAAAACAAACAAACCATTCTTTCTCATTTTCAGACGGCCTCATTAAAGTAACGCCTATACCAAAAATAAGGAGTGCTTCAATGACTGCTACCACAACCGACCCACGAGCCAAGCTACCTGAGACGCCTTTGTCCGGCAACGAAGCCTTGAAAGAGCGCAGCGATTATCTGCATGGCACGATTAAGGAAGAGTTGAAAGACGATTTTACCGGCGGCTTTACCGCCGACAACTTTCAGCTTATCCGCTTCCACGGCATGTACGAACAGGACAACCGTGATATCCGTGCCGAGCGTACCGAACAAAAACTTGAACCCTTAAAAAACATGATGTTGCGTTGCCGTCTGCCCGGCGGCATCATTACGCCGAAGCAGTGGCTGGGTATTGACAAATTTGCCGGTGAAAACACGATTTACGGCTCCATCCGCCTGACCAACCGTCAAACCTTCCAATACCACGGTATTCTGAAAACCGATTTAAAACAGGCGCATCAGGCATTGCACAAACTTGGTTTGGATTCCATTGCCACAGCCAGCGATGTCAACCGCAATGTGTTGTGTACCAGCAATCCTGTGCAAAGCACTTTACATCAAGAAGCCTATGAATGGGCGGCGCGCATCAGTATGCACCTTCTGCCGCGCACCATGGCATATGCCGATGTATGGCTGGACGGTGAAAAAGTGTTCACGACCGAGCCGACCGAGCCGCGCAATAAAGAAATTGCCGACGATGTAGAGCCGATTTTGGGTAAAACCTATTTGCCGCGCAAATTCAAAACCGCCGTTGTGATTCCGCCTGATAACGATGTGGACATTCATTCAAACGACTTGGGTTTCGTGGCGATTGCAGAAAACGGCAAGTTGGTGGGCTTCAATGTATTGGTCGGTGGCGGTTTATCCAGTGAACACGGTAATACCAAAACTTATCCGAACACTTCTTACGAATTCGGTTTCGTACCGCTGGAATACACCCTCAACGCCGCCGAAGCCGTCGTCAGCACCCAGCGCGACTGGGGCAACCGCAGCGACCGTAAAGCAGCGCGTACACGCTATACGCTGCAACGCGTCGGTGTGGATGTGTTCAAAGAAGAAGTCGAAAGACGCATGGGCATTAAATTTGAACCCATCCGCCCTTACAAATTCACCCATCGCGGCGACCATATCGGCTGGGTACAAGGGCATGAAGGCAACTGGCATTTGACTTTGTTTATTGAAAACGGCCGCCTGCTCGATTATCCCGGCAGACCGTTGAAAACAGGCATCCGCGAAATTGCCAAAATCCATCCCGGCGACTTCCGTCTGACTGCCAACCAAAATCTGGTGGTTGCCAATGTACCGCCCGAATTGAAAGACACGATTGATAAAATCGCCAAAGACCATGGCCTTATCAGCAAATCGATTACCATCCAGCGTGAGAACTCAATGGCCTGCGTTGCCTTGCCGACTTGCCCGCTGGCGATGGCGGAGGCCGAACGCTTCCTGCCGACATTCTCCGATAAAATTGATGAAATGTTCGCCAAATATGGCTTGGAAGACGAATACATCGTTTTGCGCGTAACCGGTTGTCCCAACGGTTGCGGTCGCGCCATGCTGGCGGAAATCGGTTTGGTCGGTAAAGCAGTCGGTCGCTACAACCTTTACGCAGGCGGTAACCGCGAAGGTACCCGCATCCCGCGCCTGTTTAAAGAAAACATTACCGAACCTGAAATCCTTGAAATTGTCGAAGGCTGGGTGGCCGATTGGGCGCAAAACCGACTCGATGATGAAGGCTTCGGCGATTTTGCCGTCCGCACCGGTATCGTCAAACCTGTATTAGATGCACCTCGCGATTTCTGGGCATAATGCATACAGACAACCCAACAAGTCTGCAATAAGAAAATAGAGAAGGGCTAAAGGCCGTCTGAAAATCAGATTTTCAGACGGCCTTTTATATTGTGCGAGTTTATATCAAAGATGGGGTATAAACCGAATCAGCGACGGCGGCCAAAGCCTCGCCCCATGCTTGGGCGGCGGTAGTTGGAAGGCTGACGCGCGGTTTCGCGGTAACGCTGTTGCTGTTGAGCGTTTTGTTGTTGCGCATTTTGCTGTTGGGCACGCAGGGTGCGCGTATTTAGCTGTTGGCTGGTGCGTCCGTTTGGACGTGCGGTTTGATAATAGTTAGTACGGGCTTGACGGGCAATCGGGCTGTTTTGATTGCGCGCCTGTGTGAATTTGTTGGCCAATGCGTTGCCGATAAATGCACCGGCTGCCGCGCCCACCAAGCTTTGCAGCAGCCAGCTGCCGGTGGATTGGTCGTAGATGTATTGTTGACCGTCTGTACCGGTTACCGGTTGGCCGTTGTTGCCGTTGGCTTGTGCCTCGGCAGGAATGGTGTCTTTCACGGCTTCAGGCGTGAGCTGGTAAACTGTATTGTCTTCTTGTTGGCCTGCTTGTTGTGCCAACTGTTGTTGCAATGCTTCGATTTGTTTTTGTTGCTGCTCAAGCTGCGCTTGGGTATTGTCTTTGCAGGCAGCGAGGGCAAAAGTGGAAAGGGCGGCTAAGGCAATCAGTTTTTTCATTGTTTTTCCTGAGAGAGGTTTGTCTTTGCCGAGATTTCGGCGGAGTGTGTTCGCCTAATATTAAACCATTTCCCTGTTTTTCAAGTGGTTTTACAAAATAATATTGGAAAGTTGCGCTGCAAATGCGCGGCTGTTGGCTGCCAGATTGCCCAGTGCAGGCATTTCGTGTTCGGTTTCGATAATCAGCAGGTTGGCAGGGCGGCGGGTGTGCAGGGACATTTGCATTTCAGCGGGAGAGAAGGGCATGTGATGGCGTTTGGCGAAAGCTTCGGCGCGTTTGTTGGCGGTTTTGAGCATAGGCAGCAGGGTAATGTCTAAATGGAAACGGCGTACGCCCAAAACCAAAATACGCGCTGCGAAGAAATCCGCTTCATCAGTAAAAACGTTGGGGCTGCTTTGATTGAAGTCGTGGCGCTCTGCGGCAATCAAAGTCGCGATGGTGCGCACTTGCGGAATCAGGGCTTCGCTGATGAGGCTGTCAGGCGAATCAGGCAAAGTGTGCATGTTGAGCATGCTGTGGTGGCTGTTGCTGTCAACGACCATGCGGCAGGTGTGTAACATTTGGGTTTGGCTGTGGATTTTAGTTGAGGCAGTCATGGCTGTATTCCTTATTTCTTAAAAATGGGTGGATTTAAGCGGCCATGGTGGGTATAAAAAAAGCCGCTCAAATGAGGCGGCTCTAATTTGCGTATTTTCAATTTGGTCTGTTTTAGACAAGCGCAAAAAAGTACCGCACGTTTGTGTGGTACCAATAGAAGAAAGTAGCAGAGCGTTGCGCGGTTTGCATGATGAAAATACGTCTTTAATGTATAAAAGAATGGAACGTAGTTTAAAACAAGAATGCCAGTAATTTCAATATCCAATCGACAAAACCCACCAATAAATCTACAAGTTGTTGTAATCCTTCCAATTTATTTTCTTTCGAGTGAGTCAAATCTGCACAATTATAATGCAAAACCGGGCAAATTGATAACAATCCGAGCAGGCTCTTTAAAAAGGCCGTCTGAAATTCAGCTTTCAGACGGCCTTTATTTTTGTTTATCCAATCAATAAACGTCGCGTTGGTAGCGTTTGTCTTCGCGCAGGTCGTTGAGGTAGTCTTCGGCTTCGTCACGGCTGAGTTTGCCTTGGGTTTCGATGACTTCGATCAGGGCGTTTTCGACATCGCGTGCCATGCGGGCGGCGTCGCCGCAGACGTAGATGTGTGCGCCTTGTTGCAGCCAGTTCCAAACTTCGGCGGCGCGTTCGGTGATTTTGTGTTGGACGTAGACTTTGTGTTCGCCTTGTCGGCTCCATGCGAGGTCGGCGCGGGTGAGGAGGCCGTCTTTGCGCCATTCGCTCCATTCGAGTTGGTAGAGGAAGTCGTCGGCCAGGCGTTGGTTGCCGAAGAAGAGCCAATTTTTGCCGCTGTCGCCATTGGCTGCGCGTTGTTGCATAAAGGAGCGGAATGGGGCGACGCCTGTGCCTGCGCCGATCATGATGATGGGGGTATCGCCGTTTTGGGGTAGGCGGAAGTTGGGGTTGGGTTCGACAAAGACGCGGACTTCGCTGCCTTCTTCGAGGCGTTCGCCCAAGTAGCCGGAAGCTGTACCGGTGTAGGTGTGGTCGTGGTGGTTGAAACGGACGACGCCTACGGTAAGGTGGACTTCTTCACCGACTTCGTCTTGTGCGGAGGCGATGGAGTAAAGGCGCGGGGTTTGTGGGCGGAATAGGCTGTATAGGGTTTGTGCGTCCAGTGGGTGTAGATGGGCGGCAAATACGCCAACGGGCGGTGTGGCGGCGAGATAAGCGTCTAGTTGGGCTTTATCTGCGGCTATGATTTTGAGTTCTTCGTTGTTTGTTAATTCGGCGTATTGTTGGACGAATGCAGGTGTGTTTTGGGTAATGTCTGCAGATTCGGTCAGGGCGGTACGGATGTCGGTTTCGCGGCCGTCTGAAAGTTGGACGGTTTCGTTGCCGTTCAGTTGGTTGAGGTCGAGGATTTCTTGAACGAGGTCGGCGGCATTCAGCGGCCATACGCCGAGTGCGTCACCTGCCTGATAATGCAGACCTGAGCCGCTGAGGTCGATTTCGATGTGTTCGACGTCTTTCTCTGCGTCGCGCGAGGTGATTTTTTGGCGCACGGATAGGGTGGCTGTGTAGGGTTTTTCTTTGGTGTAGACGGTGCCGCTACTTGGTGTTGCTGAGCTGTTTGGTGTAGCGGTTGGACTTGGGCTTGCTGCTTGGGCGGTTAATTTGGCTACTTTGGGTACGACGGCGGCAATCCATGCGTCGGCATCAGCTTGGAATTCTAAGTCGCAAATGCCTAAGTCGTTCAGACGGCCTGCGCCCAGTTCGGCAAATTTGGCATCAAAGTCTTTGCCTGCTTGGCAGAAGTTGGGATAGGAGGAATCGCCAAGACCTAAGACGGCAAAGGTCAGTTTGCTGAGATCAGGTTTCTTTTTGCCGTAGATGAATTTGTACAGGGGCAGGGCTTCTTCGGGCGGTTCGCCTTCGCCTTGGGTGGAGGTAACTAAAAGCACGATGTCTTCGTCGGGCAGGGTTTTGCTTTTGAAATCGCCTGCACTGCTGAGGCGGGCTTCTACGCCGGCAGCTTGAAGTTTGGCATGTAAGGATTCGGCAACGCTGCAGGCATTGCCGGTTTGGGAGGCGGAGAGGACTAATACGCGGCGGCTGACTGTCGAGGCAGCTGTTTGCAGGGCAGATGGTTGGGTTGCTATACCGGATATGCCTTGGCTTTGCGCCCAGCAATAGCCGGAGAGCCAGGCAAGTTGGGTGGGGGATAGTGTGGAGAGTTGGGCGGAAAGTTCGGGTGGAAGCGGATTGGCTTGGCTCATTTGGATTCCTTTGTTGGACGGCTATAACCGATTGTTTGAATAATGGACAGTCGCCACTTTAAACAGGCCGTCTGAAAAAAGGAAAGAATGCTTGGTTTTAATTTAAGATGATTTCGTTATATTCGGGAAGGTATTAGGCCGTCTGAACATGCTCGTTCAGACGGCCTTGGATTGGATAGAAACGGGATTTTCAGTTGCCGCTGGAGAGTTTCATCACTACGACGCCGGAGATGATGAGAAATGCGCCGAGCCAGCGGCCGATGTTGGCGGCATCGTTGAAAAATACAACGCCTACCAAAAAAGCTCCTGCCGCACCTATGCCTGTCCAGACGGCGTAGGCTGTACCCATCGGAATACTTTTTTGGGCAAGGTAAAGGAGGTATCCGCTGCCGACGATGCAGGCAAGCGCGGCGGCAAAGCCATGCCAACGGTAGCCTTCTTGTTGTGCCAGCTTCAAGCCCAATGGCCAGCCGATTTCCAGCATACCGGCTAAGATTAAATAAAACCAACTCATAATATGTCCTGATAGTGTGTTAAGGTTTCAGATGGCCTTGGAAAGATTGTTTTCTTCCGAGAGTTCAACACGTTGTCCGATGTCTTTTAGATTGGAGTATTGTTCGACCAAGCGCGGTACGTCGTCCAAGCTCATTGCAAACATCCATAAATAAGTGCTGACGGAATAGATATGGCCGGCGCTGCCATAGCCTTTAAGCGTCATGTGTATAAAGGCGAAGCCGAACAATACGCTCATCGCCATGCCGATACTGAGATAGCCTAAGGCTTCGCGGTTGGAAATCAGCACGCGTAGTTTGGCAACCCAGCCGTAGTGGCAGTAGAGCTGATGCTCGTTGCCGTCGCGGATAAGGTGGTTGTCGCGTTCAAGCCGGTTGTTTAAACGGAAATATAGGTTTTCGCTGATGGTGGCAAAACGCGACAGCAACCATAAAAACAGGGCAAGTATCGCGACAGCCAATACGCCCACCCAAAATTCCAATATCAGCAACATCATACATGCACCGAAGATGGAGACCAGCGAAGTAGCAGCAATGGGCAGGTGTTCTTCAAAAAAACTGACAAACTCGCGCGATAGGGCGACGCGTGCGGTAATGGCGGAATGCGGTACTTCTCGCTTGCGCTGTTCCAAAACGACCGGGACGGCGATTTCGGTATAGATTTGGGTAAACGTACGCGTATCGGCTACTCGGCGGGCGGCGCCGACCAGCCACATCAATAAAACCACCACACCATACAACATTGCCTGCCAGACTTTGCCTTCCATAACGGCATTAATCGCCCAGCCGCCAAATACGGGATATATCAGCAAGAGCAGATTATCCAAGCCGACGAGAGAGAAGGTTGTGATGAGTTTGCGGCGGTGTGTTTGACCGATGTGTTTCAACATTTTCCACATGGTTGCCCTCCTTATTTAGTATTGAGGGTTTGCGCCATTAATTCGGCCAACGCGTCCAAATCGGCAAACAGTCGGGCTGCACGTTTTTCACCGAAGGCGGTAAATATTCGTTTGCTGAATTCCTGCATGTTTTGCACCAATGGTGTGGCAGATTCCTTGCCTTGCTCGGTCAGTGACAATAAACGTTCGCGTTTGTCTTGTTCGCTTTCGTGGAATGTCAGCAAGCCTTGTTCCGCCAGCGTTTTGCATGTGCCGGAAACGGTTTGCTTGGGCAGGCTCCATTCTTCGCCTATGTATTTTTGAGTGCGGCTGCCTTCGGTGGCTAAGGTATAGAGAACGGCTAAGGTGTTGTAGTTGGTGTTTTGCTGTTTAATCCATTGGTCAAATGCGCTGTCTATGTGGCTAATGCGCATACCGAGTTGGTCGAGCTGATTCATAAATTGGTCTCAATATTGACTAATTGGATGCGGATTATAGTCATGTTTAGGACTAATTGCAAATAGAAGGCCGTCTGAAACAATCATTTTCAGACGGCCTTGAAACCGTTAAAATAATTAATGTAAAAACGATATATTCAAACTACGATAAACCTAATAAAACCATCTTCAGCACATACGCCATGATTCATTTCTTATCTCAAAATATCTCCTCCAAACAAGCCACTGCCATCGGGCTGCTTGCCGTTGCCTTGTGGAGCTTCGTCATTTCTCTGATACGCTCTTTGAGCCTGCATATGGGGGCAGTGGGCGGCGCGGCAATGATGTACACCCTGTCCACTGTATTGATTTGGCTGATTTTCGGCCGGCCGCATTTGCGCAATTACAACCGCAGCTATTTGTTTTGGGCAAGCGTGTTTTTTGTCGGCTGCGAACTGTGTTTGTCGTTATCGGTCGGTTTCGCGCAAAACGCGAGACAGGCGGTGGAAATCGGCATGGTCAATTATTTGTGGCCGACGTTTACCATCGTCGGGGCGGTATATTTCAACAAACAGCCGTCAAAATGGTGGATAGTCATCGGCTTTGTGCTGTCATTTTTGGGGATTGCCACTGTACTGGGCGGTGATGTCGGTTTGTCGATTTCCGGCATCTACCACAATGTCCGCACCAATCCCGGCGGCTACATCATGGCATTTGCGGATGCGGTGTTTTGGGCGGCATATTGTACGCTGACGGCGCGGGTGAAAGCAGAGGGCAGCAGCGTCGGCTTCTTCTTTGCACTGGTGTCGATGCTGTTGTGGATAGAGTATTTTCTCAGCGGCGCGGATACGTTGAGTTTTGATTCCGTATCGCTCGGCTATGCCGTTGCCGCTGCATCTTGCATGGGGTTGGGCTATGCAGTGTGGAATATCGGTATTTCGCGCGGTAATCTGACCGTATTGGCGGGCGCATCTTATTTCATTCCGGTATTGTCTGCGGTAGTGTCCTCGTTTTTGATCAGCGCGCCTTTGTCCATGACGTTTTGGCAGGGGGCGGGAATGGTGTGCTTAGGATCGATTGTATGTTGGTTGGCGACCCGGAGAAAACAGATGGTGTGAAGCAATATCCCATAGCTTTGCGATATAACGAAAACAGCTTTTTTAACAACCAAACATTCTTTCCCATTTTCAGACGGCCTGTTTAAAGTAGCAGTCAGTTTGAGAAATCACGAGAAATGGGAAAGAATCATGACCGCAGCTTCCGCTCCGCTTTTGCGCTTCATTACCGCCGGCAGTGTCGATGACGGCAAATCCACCCTCATCGGCCGCCTGCTCTACGACAGCAAAACCTTACTGACCGACCAGATTGACAAGCTCAACCGTGCCGCTGAAAACGGCGAAACGCCTGATTTTGCCAGCCTGACAGACGGCCTTGCCGCCGAGCGCGAACAAGGCATTACCATTGACGTGGCCTACCGTTATTTCGCCACGCCCAAACGCAAATTCATCATCGCCGACACGCCGGGACACGAGCAATACACGCGCAATATGGTTACAGGCGCATCGACTGCGGATGCCGCCATTATTTTAGTCGATGCCACGCGCGTCGATTTTTCCGGCAGCGAGCCCGTCCTTCTGCCGCAAACCAAACGCCACAGCGCGATTTTGAAGCTCTTGGGCTGCCCCAATATCATTGTCGCCGTCAACAAACTCGACCTGCTCGACTTTGACGAAGCCAAATATCAAACCATTACCGAGGCCTACCGCAAACTGGCGGAACAAATTGGCCTCAAAGCACAAATCCACTTCCTGCCCATCAGCGCTTTAAAAGGCGACAATATCGTCAATGCCAGCAGCCAAACCCCGTGGTATCAAGGTTTACCGCTTCTGCCTTTGCTCGAAAGCCTGCCCGTCAACCGTCAAAATGCCGCCGACCAAGCCACGCATTTTCCCGTACAACGTGTGGCGCGCCAAGACGGCAGCAGCAGCGACGACTTCCGCGGCTATCAAGGCAGATTGGAAGCGGGCCGTCTGAAAGTGGGCGATGAAGTTAAAGTTTTGCCCAGCGGTCATGTTGCCAAAGTTGCCGAAATCTACAATGCAAACGGTAAAACCGAATCTGCCGAGGCAGGGGAAGTGTTGACTGTCGTTTTGGATGCAGACATCGATATTTCACGCGGCAACAGCATTGTTTCAGCCAACAGCGCCATTGTTCCCGAGCAACAATTCCAAGCCGCACTTTGCTGGTTTGACGATATTCCGCTCAATCTGCGCCGCAAATATTTGCTGAAACACACTACCCAAACCACGCCGGTAAAAATCAGCGAAATTGCCTATGTTTGGGACGTGAACACCCTCAGCCGCGTCGAATCCGCCGAAACGCTCAAGCTCAACGACATCGGCAGCGTCAGTTTCAAAACCCAACAGCCGCTTGCTGCTGCCGCATATGAAGACAACCATGCACAAGGCGCGTTTATTTTGATTGACGAAGCCACCAACCATACTGTCGCGGCAGGCATGATACGCAAAGTCAGCGAAGCAAACAGTTTTGAAATTTAAAAGAAAAGTTGAAATAAAAAAAAGGCCGTCTGAAGTTTCAGACGG
>NZ_KV831707.1:78823-133125 GCF_001837185.1 Neisseria sp. HMSC064D07
TAAAAAAAAGGCCGTCTGAAGTTTCAGACGGCCTGTTATTTTATCCAAGGCGAAATGTTTATGCGCCGTAAACCGGATATTTATCGCACAAAGCAGTTACTTGTTCGCGGACTTTGGCGAGGTTGGCTTCGTCTTCAGGGTTGGCCAATACGTCGGCAACCAAATTTGCCAATACGCGCGCGTCGGCTTCGTTAAAGCCGCGTGTGGTCATGGCGGCGGAGCCGATGCGGATGCCGGAGGTAACGAATGGTTTTTCCGGATCGTTCGGGATGGCGTTTTTGTTGACGGTGATGTGTGCTTTGCCCAAAGCGGCTTCGGCGGCTTTGCCAGTGATTTTCATCGGTTGCAGGTCAACGAGGAAAACGTGGCTTTCAGTACGGCCGGAAACGATGCGCAAACCGCGTTTAACCAACTCTTCCGCCATAGCAGCAGCATTGATTTTCACTTGTTTTGCGTATTGTTTGAACTCAGGTTGCAACGCTTCTTTAAACGCTACAGCTTTGGCGGCGATAACGTGCATCAACGGACCGCCTTGCAGGCTTGGGAAGATGGAAGAGTTCAGCGCTTTTTCGTGGGTATTGTCACGGCACAAAATTACACCGCCGCGAGGGCCGCGCAGGGTTTTGTGGGTGGTGGTGGTTACAAAGTCGCAGAATGGCACAGGGTTAGGATATTCGCCGCCGGCAATCAGGCCGGCATAGTGCGCCATATCGACAAAGAGGTATGCGCCGACTTTATCGGCGATTTCGCGGAATTTTGCCCAATCGATTTGCAACGCATAGGCAGATGCACCGGCCACAATCATTTTAGGTTTGTGTTCAAGCGCCAAGCGTTCTACTTCGGCATAATCGAGAACTTCGTTTTCATCCAAACCATAAGTAATGGCGTTGTAGAGTTTGCCGGAGATGTTAACGCTTGCACCGTGGGTCAAGTGGCCGCCGTGTGCCAGAGACATGCCCAAAATGGTGTCGCCCGGTTTCAAAACAGAAGCGTACACGGCTTGGTTGGCTTGCGAGCCGGAGTGCGGTTGGACATTGACATATTCTGCGCCAAACAACTCTTTAGCGCGATCAATCGCCAATTGTTCGACGATATCAACGTATTCGCAGCCACCGTAGTAGCGTTTGCCAGGATAGCCTTCAGCGTATTTGTTGGTCAATTGCGAACCTTGGGCTTCCATAACGGCACAGCTGACGTAGTTTTCAGAGGCGATCAGCTCGACGTGGTCTTGCTGGCGCTTGTCTTCTTGGGCGATGGCTGCTGCCAAATCGGGGTCATATTGTGCGAGGGTAACGCTTTTTGAAAACATGTTCTCGATTCCTTTGTGATGGGCTGAAAATATAGGATGGAGTGCTGCGAATTGGTTCAAGATGAACTATTTTTCTTGCATTGTCAACAATTGTGTCGGGTGTTTGGTTTCAGACGGCCTGAGATTGAAGGGTTTATTTGAAAATATCATCTTGTTTTAAATGAAAATCCATTTTTTCCAGAAGCGCGGCCAAATCGGCTTCGGCTTGGGCGGCTTTAAGATTTTTTGCCAGTTCTACCAAGGCTACCGCATTTAAGCGTTCTTTCTCCAGCCGTAGAGCTTCTTCGCTGAAGATTTTGATATTATCTGCCGATTCGGCGGTATCTATTTTTTCAAATGGATAAAATGATTCTTCGTGCACGGCCAAACCGTCGGGCAAGGGGGCAGCATGGTTGAAATCGGCATCATTGACCGGCATCCATGAAGGATGGTTTTCAAGCAGGATAAATTGTCCGTCCATGCCGTTGATATGACGGAATAGGGTGGTTCGGCCATTGTGTAAACGCATAAGCCCGATTGTATGCCCAAGTCGATAAGCCGTCTATAAAGCCGTTTCTTTCTATTTTTGGCGCTAACTTATGTTGATATTATTAATTTTGACATAAAACAGTTTCGGCTTAAAAAAGACTGGATAAAACGCCCGTGTTTGTTATAATGAAGCTAAAGATTAATTCGTCCTAGTTTTTGGCAGCAGTACTTTTTTATTTAATTAACAAGAGAGGAAAACAAAATGTTTCCAGAATATCGCGATCTGATTTCTAAACTGAAACAAGAGGATGCACACTTTGCCCGTTTGTTTGAGGAGCACAACGAGCTGGACGATAAAATTACCGGTTTGGTGAATAATGTGGTAACCAGCGGCGCCGAAGAAATCGAGGAGCTGAAAAAAGCCAAACTCAAACTCAAAGACGAATTGTATGCCCTTTTGCAAAAAGCAGCAGGTAAATAATTAAAATTTGAATAAGGCCGTCTGAACGGTATGATGGAAATCTCAGATTCCCTTTCATGCCGGTTCAGACGGCCTTTTTAATTATTAGGCATTTGGTTATTTTTATTGGCTTAATTTAACGAATAATTGTAAATCACTCTTAATTGCATTGAAAACTCTGTTAAGTTTATTTAAAATCTCGAATAATTTTTATTTTGATTTTTAACAAACAAAGTTAAAGAGAAACGATGCAATGAAAACATTCACACTCGCCATTTTGCCTTTGGCGTTAATTAGTGCATTCTCACACGCAGCTGAAGAGAAAGCAGTTGAGCAGGCTGAAGTCGATACCGTTTACGTTACTGCCGAGAAGCAATTGCAGCAATCGCTTGGTGTATCGCGTATTTCTAAAGACGACATCGACAAACGCCCTGCAGCCAATGATATTTCCGAATTTGTCCGCACCATGCCCGGTGTCAATCTGACCGGCAATACGGCAACAGGTCAGCGTGGCAACAAACGCCAAATCGACTTGCGCGGTATGGGTCCTGAAAACACTTTGATTTTGATTGACGGCAAGCCGGTTAATTCGCGCCAGTCCGAGCGGATCAGTATGCGCGGTGAACGCAATACGCGCGGCGACAGTAACTGGGTACCGGTTGAAGAAATCGAATCCATTACCGTTTTGCGCGGTCCGGCGGCAACACGTTACGGCTCGGGTGCGATGGGTGGCGTGGTCAATATCGTCACCAAAAAAGTGTCTAAGGAATTTAAAGGCCAAGTCAATCTTTACGCCAATCAGCCGCAAGACAGCAAAGAGGGCGCAACCCGCCGTATCGGATTCAATTTGAGTGGTCCAATTATCCAAGATACTTTGGGCTTCCGCATTTACGGCAACCTGAATAAAACGGATGCAGATGCGGCCGATATCAATGCAGGACACGGCAACGACAGCGCGGCCGGTGTCGAAGGCGTACGCAATAAAGACATTGCAGGCCGTCTGCAATGGAAAATCAGCCCTGCACAAACATTGATTTTAGACAGCAGTTACAGCCGTCAGGGCAATATCTACAACGGCGATACGCAAAACAGCAATCCGCGTTCTGCTTTGGTTAATTCTCTGGCCGACAGCAAAGCCGAAACTGCCCGCTTATACCGTTCCGCTTATTCTTTAACGCATGACGGCGCATGGGAATGGGGCGATACCAAAAACGTGATCAGTTATGAGCGCACAATCAACAGCCACTTGCCTGAAGGTTTGGCAGGTGGTCCGGAAGGCAGCTATACAGGCTTGGATTTTGTTCAAAGCCGTCTGAAAAACCTGCGCTTCAGCAGCGAAGCGAATATTCCGTTCAAACTTGGTGTCGATAATGTATTGACGGTCGGTGCAGAATTTACTGACAGTAAGTTGGATGATCCTACATCTAACTCGCAAAGTCTGACAGATATTATTCCAGGTCGTTCTGGTCAACCGCCACGTGTAATTGTCAACACCTTCTCCGGCGTATCGGAACATCGTGGCGGTAAAACTTCCCAACGCAATTGGGCGGCCTACGTTGAAGACAATATTTCGTTGACCGACAAAACCCATCTGATTCCGGCCATCCGCTTCGACCATAACAGTGCCAGTGGCGGCAACTGGAGTCCGGCTTTGAACTTCTCTCATCAAATCGGCGAAAACTGGTTGGTCAAAGGCGGTGTTGCCCGTGCGTATAAAGCGCCAAATCTGTATCAAGCTAGTTCTGACTTTATCCTGTACACACGTGGTCAGGGTTGTCCGCTCAATGCGCCGAATAATGTCAGCTGTTTCTACATGGGCAACAGCAATTTGAAACCTGAAACCAGCATCAATAAAGAGATTGGTCTTGAGTTCAACAAAAACGGCTGGCAGGCTTCTGCAACCTATTTCCATAATGCGTACCGTAACAAAATCGTGATTGGTGAAAATATCATTGCTACCAGCGATATCGGCAACTGGCTTTTGCAATGGGAAAATACGCCGAAAGCGACTATTTCGGGTATCGAAGGTAACTTGGTGATTCCGTTGCATGACACACTCAAGTGGAGCAACAATTTCACTTACATGCACAAATCCGAAGATTATCAAGGTAATCCATTGTCTTTGGTGCCGAAACATACCATCAACAGCACATTATCTTGGACACCGAACGAACGCTTCGATGCCAATCTGACCTTTACCCACTACGGCCGTACTAAACCGCGCGGCGTAGCGATTAATAGACTGGAACGAGACGGTAATCCACGTGCAGGTATCACGCCTTTAACTTCCGAACATAACCAAACGCAAGTCGGCTCTTACGGCATTTGGGGCATCAATGCAGGCTACAACTGGAACAAACGCGTGGCCGTCCGTGGCGGTATCAGCAATCTGTTTGACAAAAAACTGTACCGCACAACTGCCGGCGCACAAACTTACAACGAGCATGGCCGTGCCTTCTACGGCAGTTTGAAAGTATCGTTTTAAGTAGAAGCGTATTAAATCAGGCCGTCTGAAACGGTGTGAAATGAAATCTAAGATTTCTGACACATGGTTTCAGACGGTCTTTTGATTTTTAAATTTAGAAGCATTTGTTGTTACGGAATTTACTTCACTATTTTAAAAAAGTAAAAGGGCGACACTCGCCGCCCTATGAATCTAAAAGATTTATTCGACCCAAGTTACCATTTCATCAATCGGTTTGCGTGATTTTTTAGTGATTTCTTTGGCGCGATAGCCGAATGTTGCCGCTACGGATACGCCCCATTCGTTGGCATCAAACAGGCCTTCTGCCGCCAATACTTCGTTCATTTTGTCGTAGTTGAAGCCTTCTATTGGGCAGGAATCGATGCCGATGGCCGCTGCACCTGTGAGCATATTGGCCAAAGCAATATAGGTCTGCTTGCCGCTCCAGTCAAAGAGTGCGCGTTGGTCGTCGGCAATTTTAATGTCGGTTTCTTGGAAGCTTTTGTATCTTGCCAACGCTTTTTCCAGTTGCTCTCCTTGCAGGCCCCTGCGTTCGGCAACACTGCGGAAGAACGGGGTATCGTAACGGGCATTTTTCTTGGCAAGGATAATCACCAGATGGCTGCAGTCGTCCAGTTGCGATTGCATGCCCCAGCTGAAAGGTTTGATTTTCTCACGCAAGGCTTTGTTTTGAATCACCAAGAATTTCCATGGCTCGGAGCCGACAGAGCTGGGCGAGAGGCGGGCAAATTCTAAAATCGCTGCAAAATCTTCTTGGCTGATTTTTTTGTTGGGATCGTAATAACGGGTAGAGCAGCGATTTTCGAATACTTGCAGCATTTGTTCGCGTGTAATTTGATTCATCTGGTTTTCCTAATAAATGAAGATGTTATTCCAATATCCGGTTCCTTTTGAGGCATCATTACCGGCATAACCTTAAGGAAGAAACAGGCTGGGGCAACACCATGTTAAATCAAACCTAACGGCTAGGCTATCTTTTAATTCTGAATTTCGCAAAAAAATTCGATAAAAATCAATATAAATACGAAAAGGCCGTCTGAAACTTTAAACGTTTAAAGTT
Source organism: Neisseria sp. HMSC064D07 (assembly GCF_001837185.1). NCBI lineage: Bacteria > Pseudomonadati > Pseudomonadota > Betaproteobacteria > Neisseriales > Neisseriaceae > Neisseria > Neisseria sp. HMSC064D07. Next base: position 84,606 of record NZ_KV831707.1, read on the forward strand.
CCAGACGGCCTTTGATTTCAAATCTTAATTACAGATGAGGATTAATCAGGTTTTCTGGAGAGAGGATGCGGTTGATCTCTTCTTCGCTCAACAGACCGCGCTCCATTACGACTTCGCGCACGCCTTTGCCAGTTTGGGCGCAGATTTTGCCGACCAAGTCACCATTGCGGTGGCCGATGTATGGGTTCAGATAAGTGACCAAACCGATGGAGTTGAAGACGTAGTGTTCGCAGATTTCGCGGTTGACCGTAATGCCTTTGACGCATTTGTCGGCCAAGTTGACCGCGGCGTTGCCCAAGAGGGAAATGGTTTCAAACATACATTGGGCGATGACCGGCTCCATAACGTTCAGCTGCAACTGACCTGCTTCGGCTGCGAAAGTGATGGTGGTGTCGTTGCCGATGACTTTGAAGCAGACTTGGTTGACGACTTCAGGAATCACAGGATTGACTTTGGCAGGCATGATGGAAGAACCGGCCTGCAATTCAGGCAGGTTGATTTCTTTCAAACCGGCGCGCGGGCCGGAAGAGAGCAGGCGCAAGTCGTTACAGATTTTGGACAGTTTGACGGCTGTGCGTTTCAATGCGCCGTGTACCATCACATATGCGCCGCAGTCGGAGGTCGCTTCGATCAGGTTTTCAGTCAGTTTGCAAGGCAGGCCGCTGACTTCGGAGAGTTTCTCAACGACCAAAGCCGCATAGCCTTTAGGCGTATTCACGCCGGTACCGATGGCGGTGGCGCCGAGGTTGACTTCAAGCAGCAGGGAGCGGGTGCGGTCGAGGTTGAGGATTTCTTCTTCCAGCAACACTTGGAAAGACTGGAATTCTTGACCGGCAGTCATTGGTACAGCATCTTGAAGCTGGGTGCGGCCCATTTTCAAAACGTCTTTAAATTCTTCGGCTTTGGCGGCAAAGGCATTTTTCAGGATAGCCAGTTTGTCGAGCAATTCGCCGATGCTGTAATACACGGCAAGGCGGAAGCCGGTAGGGTAGGCGTCGTTGGTGGATTGGCTGGCGTTGACATGGTCCATCGGATTGACGATGTCGTAGTGGCCTTTTTCGTGACCCAAGACTTCCAATGCGAGATTGGCAATGACTTCGTTGGTATTCATGTTGACCGAAGTACCGGCGCCGCCTTGATAAACGTCGGACGGGAATTGGTCGAGGCAGCGGCCTTTGACCAATACTTCATCGCAGGCTTTTTCGATGGCGGCCGCGATTTCCGGCTTGATGGCACCTAATGCGCCGTTGGCTTGCGCAGTGGCTTTTTTAACCATGACCATGCTGCGGACAAATTGCGGTACGTCGGAAATTTTTTGCGTGGAAATTTTAAAGTTTTCAATGGCGCGCAAAGTATGGATGCCCCAATATACTTCAGCAGGGATCTCGCGGTCGCCCAATAAATCGTGTTCGATTCGTACAGTCATTTCTCTTACCTTCTCGTATAGTTGTGTTAGTGTGCATTATGCGTTTGGAACATTAGCCCAGTTCGGCAAGATTGTCCAGTTAATAAGGCTTAATCGTCAGGGTGAAAACGTGCCGCTTCACGCTCTTTTGCGGCTGTCTCTTTATCTTTCAATTTCGCACCCAAGCCCAACATTTTTTCATATTCGGATTGCGGCGTGCCATCCTCTTCCATGCCGAATGCGCTGGCATTGACCCAAAGGGAAAGCAGGGAAACGATGAAGGCGAAAAAACCAACGATATACCAAAACATTTTTTTCTTCCTTGTGTGTCTGCGGGTGCAGATTGTTGTGGTTTGTAAAGATGTGAATGTAGCACAAACGCGGTTGGGTTTAAATTCTTCTCCCGCATCCTTTCATTGATTTACCTGTAATTGTTTAGAAAGGAAAAGGCCGTCTGAAAAGTAAGACTTTTCAGACGGCCTTGGGGGCTTTGTCGGGAAGATTAGCCGCCGCATGCCCCGCAGCAACCGCCTTCGCCATGACCGCCACGTTTTTCTTCGTTGTTGATAACGGGCAGTTCGGTTTCTTCGGTTTGCTCTTTTTTATCTTCAGGCAAATCGTTTACTTTGATTTTGTTTTCTTCGGCCATGATACATCCTTTCAATGGATTGAGGAGTGGAAAGATTCATAAAGATAGCATCTTTAAGCCGATAAACCAAGCAGCACAAAACTGCCTTGTGATAATGCCATGACTTGGAACAATAAATTTGCTTGTAAAAACGTTAAGGCCGTCTGAAAAATCCAAAGAGGAGTGTTGGCTTTTATGGTTTGAAATGGCAGCAGAAAGATTTAAGAATGCTTGATTTGAAGGGATAAACTGACATTGATTTCAAAAAACAATACAATATTATCATCATCTGGAAACAGCCAATTTATCGGAGCATATATGTATTCACACCACAACGAACGCCATTTCAGCGACCGCAACAACTGGCTTCGGGCAAGCGTATTGGGTGCCAATGACGGCCTGATTTCCACTGCCTCGCTGTTGACGGGCGTAGCCGCTGCCGCGCCAGATTTCCAAACCCTGCTGTTGACGGGCGTTTCGGCGCTTATCGGGGGCGCGGTGTCAATGGCGGCGGGGGAGTATGTTTCCGTGTCCAGCCAATCGGATACGGAAAAAGCCGATTTGCACAAAGAACGCCACGAATTGGCAAATAATCCTGATGCGGAGTTGGAAGAACTGACGGAAATTTACCGCCGCCGTGGTTTGTCCGACCCGCTCGCCGCAGAGGTGGCCAAAGCCTTGATGGAACACGATGCGCTCGCCGCCCACGCGCGCGACGAAATCGGCATTACCGAAACCTCTGTCGCCCAACCCATGCAGGCCGCGCTGGCTTCTGCCGCTTCATTTTGTGCCGGCGCAATTTTGCCTTTACTGGTCGCATTGACGGCTTCTAGTGCTATTGTTCCGGCCTTGGCAGTTTCCACTTTGTGCGGACTGGCCGGACTGGGCTATGCCTCCGCCAAACTCGGTGGCGCGCCTGTCGTTCCTGCCGTTTTGCGCGTGTGCCTATGGGGCGTTGCGGCATTGGTGATAACCGGATTTATTGGAAAACTGGCCGGTGTGGCCGTCTGAATGTAAGGCCTTATATTCTTTTAAACCTGTATCCAGTAAAATTGAAAATCTATTTGATCGCTAAAGGCCGTCTGAAAATTTTTCAGACGGCCTATGGTGCTTGTATTTACTTATTACAAACTGTTTTTTGTCATGACCTATCCGATTCCCAAACCCCGTGAAAAATCCCGTTGGCTCAATCTGTCTCAAGGCTCGCTGCCCTTGGCTCTGGCGCGTTATCTGCCGCATAAGCAGCTCAAGGTTGTCTTGACTCAAGATGCGGAACAGGCGCTACGCCTTCAGACGGCCTGGCTGTTTTTCCGTCCGCACGATACGGCGGTATTCCTGCCGGACTGGGAAACGTTGCCTTACGAGCGTTTTTCACCGCATCAGGATTTGGTATCGGAGCGCTTGTCGGCATTGTGGCAGATTAAAAGCGGCACGGCGGACGTGTTGTTCGTACCGGTTGCCACGGCAATGCAGAAGCTGCCGCCTGTGCCATTTCTGGCAGGGCGCACGTTTTGGCTGAAAACAGGGCAGACTTTGGATATAGGCCGTCTGAAAAGTGATTTGGTAGATGCAGGTTATAACCATGTGTCCCATGTTGTTGCGGCGGGCGAGTTTGCCGTGCGCGGCGGTATTGTCGATTTGTTCCCGATGGGCAGCGAAATGCCGTACCGCATCGATTTGTTTGACGATGAAATCGACAGCATTAAAACCTTCGATACCGAAACGCAACGCACCATTTCTCCCGTTTCCGAAATCTGCCTGCTGCCGGCGCACGAATTCCCCACCGACAGCGAGGCGCAAAAAATCTTCCGCAGCCGTTTCCGCGAGGAAGTCGACGGTAATCCGAACGATGCCGCCGTGTACAAAGCCGTCAGCAACGGCCATTTTGGTGCAGGCGTGGAATATTATCTGCCGCTGTTTTTTGAAAACGAGCTGGAAACGCTGTTTGACTATATCGGCGAAGATGCGCTGTTTGTCTCTTTGGGAGACGTTCACGCCGAGGCAAACCGCTTTTGGAGCGACGTCAAATCGCGTTACGCCATGGCGCAGGGCGATGAAACCTATCCGCCTTTGCTTCCACAGTATTTGTATCTCTCTGCTGATGTTTTTGCAGGCCTTCTGAAAAATTATGGTCAGGTATTGCCGGATATTTTTGGTGATGAACATACGTTGCCAAACGTGGCCGTCAACCGCCAAGCGGATGAACCGTTGCAGGCATTGAAAGATTTTCAGACGGCCTTTAACGGACGGATTTTGTTGTGCGCCGAAAGTTTGGGACGGCGCGAAACCATGCTCGGTTTCTTGCAGCAAAACGGCTTAAAAGCCAAAAGCGTGTCCGACTGGCAGGGCTTTTTGTCGGCGCATGAGCCACTGATGATTACAGTGGCGCCGTTGGCATACGGGTTTAAATTAGAAGATCAAAACATCTCGGTCATTACCGAATCCGATCTTTATCAATATGTTGCCCGCTCGCGCAAACATCATCGTAAGAAACACGCCGCTGTTTCAGACGGCCTGTTGCGCGACCTTGCCGAAATCAATATCGGCGATCCTGTTGTACACGAAGAACACGGCATCGGCCGATATATGGGCTTGGTCACAATGGATTTGAGCGATGAAACCAACGAAATGATGTTGCTTGAATACGCGGGCGAAGCGCAGCTTTATGTGCCTGTTTCGCAGCTGCATTTAATCAGCCGCTACTCCGGTCAGGCGCATGAAAACGTTACTTTGCACAAGCTCGGCAGCGGCGCGTGGAACAAAGCGAAGCGCAAAGCCGCCGAAAAAGCGCGCGACACCGCCGCCGAGTTGCTCAACCTCTACGCCCAACGCGCCGCCCAATCGGGACACAAGTTTGAAATCAACGAGTTGGACTATCAGGCGTTTGCCGACGGTTTCGGCTACGAGGAAACCGAAGACCAGGCCGCCGCCATCGCCGCCGTGATTAAAGATTTGACACAAGCGAAGCCGATGGACCGCCTTGTGTGCGGCGATGTCGGTTTCGGCAAAACCGAAGTCGCCCTGCGCGCCGCGTTTGTGGCGGTGATGGGCGGCAAACAGGTCGCCGTACTCGCCCCGACCACGCTTCTGGTCGAGCAGCACGCGCAAAACTTCGCTGACCGTTTCGCCGATTTTCCCGTGAAAGTCGCCAGCCTTTCGCGTTTCAACAACAGCAAAGCCACCAAAGCTGCGCTGGAAGGCATGGCGGACGGCACGATCGATATCGTTATCGGTACGCACAAATTAGTGCAGGATGACATCAAATTCAAAAACTTAGGGCTGGTCATCATCGATGAAGAACACCGCTTCGGCGTGCGCCAAAAAGAGCAGCTCAAACGCCTGCGCGCCAATGTCGACATCCTCACCATGACCGCCACGCCGATTCCACGTACCCTCAGCATGGCGCTCGAAGGCCTGCGCGACTTCTCGCTGATTACCACCGCGCCCAGCCGCCGCCTTGCCGTCAAAACCTTTGTCAAACCCTTCAGCGAAGGCAGCGTGCGCGAAGCCGTATTGCGCGAACTCAAACGCGGCGGACAAGTGTTTTTCCTGCACAATGAAGTGGATACGATTGAGAATATGCGCGAGCGGCTGGAAACCCTGCTGCCCGAAGCCCGCATCGGCGTGGCGCACGGACAACTGCGCGAGCGCGAGCTGGAACAAGTCATGCGCGACTTTTTGCAGCAAAGATTCAACGTGTTGCTCTGTTCCACCATCATCGAAACCGGCATCGACATCCCCAACGCCAACACCATCATCATCAACCGCGCCGACAAATTCGGACTGGCGCAACTGCACCAGCTTCGCGGGCGCGTCGGCCGCAGCCACCACCAAGCCTACGCCTACCTGCTCACGCCTGAATACATCACCAAAGACGCAGAAAAACGCCTCGACGCCATCGCGGCGGCAGACGAACTCGGCGCAGGTTTCACCCTAGCCATGCAGGATTTGGAAATCCGCGGCGCAGGTGAAATCCTCGGCGAAGGACAATCCGGCGAAATGATACAGGTCGGCTTCACGCTCTACACCGAAATGCTCAAACAAGCCGTGCGCGACCTCAAAAAAGGCCGCCAGCCCGACCTCGACGCACCATTGGGCATTACCACCGAAATCAAACTGCACAGCCCGGTATTACTGCCTGAAGACTACTGCCCCGACATTCACGAGCGCCTCGTCCTCTACAAACGCCTTGCCGTCTGCGAAACCGTGCAGCAAATCAACGCCATACACGAAGAACTCGTCGACCGCTTCGGCCTGCCCGAACAACCTGTCAAAACCCTCATCGAAAGCCACCACCTGCGGCTCGCTGCAAAAGAATTGGGCATAGACGCCATCGACGCCACCGGCGAAGCCGTCACCGTTACCTTCGGCAAACACCACCAAATCGACCCGACAGAAATCATTCTGCTGATTCAGACGGATAAAAAATATCGGCTCGCTGGGGCGGATAAGTTAAGATTTACAGCCGAGATGGAAAATATCGAAGTCAGGATCAACACCGTGAAGAATGTGTTGAAGACTTTGAAAGAAAGAGTGATAGCAAAGTAGAGGCTAGTGAAGAAAAGGTCGTCTGAAAAATTTTCAGACGACCTTTCCTTATCCAAAATTTGTAGCATGAAGCTGTCGGATTCGAGAATCCGACCTACACTTGCTGCTCAAATTTTTAAAACTGAACAAAATCAATTATTTAGCTATATTTATTAGCTTTTCATCATTTAAATTTTCATCAATTATCTGTATTCATTATAGACAATAGAATTATATAGAACGCCATTCTTGTCAAAAACAGGCAGTAATTTAATTAGATACCAGTTTATATCCACTATTTTATTATAAATTTCCTTAATATTGATATTAATGCTGAATAAGAATTCAAAATTAGGAAAAAATAAGACGTTTCCACCGATATTGGTATCAGACCATGTCATTACAAACCCGATAACTTCATCCGAATTACTTTTGATTTTTAAAAAATCAAAAATTTCTTGTTCCGACATAGAGGCCGAATTCCAATCCCAGTCGTCATTACCAAGCAGCAAATAAGTAAATTGTCCATTATCGAGAAAACGCCAACCACCCTCCCATAAATATTTCAGTATTTCATAACGAGAAATTTTTTTGTTATTCATCGATAAATCAATACTTAAACCTATATCTCTCGACATCTCGAATCTCCTGTGGCTTTTAATTTTTAATATTTTTAGAAGGGGTGTAAGCAAGCCTTAGCCCGCATTAAACCTGTAAGTAGAGTGTATACGGCACGCACAAACGTGGGCTTTAAGCGTAATAAAAAGTCGTCTGAAACGATTTTCAGGCTTTCAGATGACCTTTTATCAAATGATGCGAAATATCACTTGTCTAACCTTCTAACTTCGTACACACCTCAGCCCCACCTTCAAGTTTTGGGCAGACTACGACTTGTATCGTTTGTTTATTTTTATAATTGCCGAAATTTCCAATAATCCCGCCCTTCGATTTTCCAATAACAAAATTCGTCCGGTATCAAATACCCAAAGTCCATTGCCTTAGAAAACCAGCCATCATAGACATAATCTTCATGACATCTGTCCCAATCCATATGAAGGTAAACTTCCGTATCAAAATTAATATAGAACAACGGTAATCTTGAAGAAATCTGATTGATTTTTAAGAAATCACTTTGTTGGCCAAAATCCGAAATAGGATCATCATACGACAACTTGTTCTCGACAACGGAATATAATCTTGCTGCTTCATCTAAATTAAAGCCCTGTAACATCAGCGCTTTCAATTCGTCTTTTTCCAGTACGACGACCGAATCTGATTGAAGATAGCTTTCGAAATTGTCCTTAGTTAACTGCCAGATGCCGTTTCGGTAATAATAACTATTCATTTCATCCTGATATTGTTCTAACGTAATATTACCGTTTTTAAAATCCAAATCTAAGTCTAATTTCATATTTAATATGAAATTTTCCTTATAATCAATCAAATAATATATCTTTTTCTTATAGACAAAAATGGATATACACTGAATGTACTCAAAGATGTTATCCAATAATTCAGATTTAAATTTCTCAATCTTTTCCATATTTGACAAATTCCTTAATAACTTTATCACCAGCAAGCATTAGTCCGCATGAAAGCTGCAGGTAGGGTGTCGTACGCGTGCTTTAAGTGTAAATACAGAAGCAGTATAAAAAGGTCGTCTGAAAAATTTTCAGACGACCTTTTAGGTTAATTTTCCGAATAGCCTTTCTAAGGCAGTACAACCACATTTCAATCTTTTCCTGCACAGAAAAAAAAATACAGCAGCTGTATCATCTCGTTAACTCGGGGGTCGGCAATGTAATATTGCCGTTCCCGATGGTTCACTTCAAACGATACTAAACCGGCTTCACGTAATAGGGCTAATTGGCTGGACATTGCCGCTTGCGGCAGTCCGGATGACTCAGCCAACTCGGTTACATTGTGCGGCCTTTCATGTAGTTTGCACAATACGGCGAGGCGGTTAGGATTAGCCAGAAGTTTGAGAAAAGCGCTGGCTTCTTCGTAGGGCGGTTGATTGTCGGCAGTGGTCATTTTTCACGCTTGTCGGCAAATGAGGAGGTCGAATTATCAGTCATAATGGCCTCAGCAGCAACTTTTAGACGGCCTTTGTTTAATGGTTCCATGGCATTTTGGCCAGCAGGCGAGCCATGCCGCAGAATCCGGTTAGTCCGGCCGTTAATAGGCCTGCGCCGACCATCACGTCTATCAGATAAAACCAAGGCGATACCAGCCAACCTGCCAGCACGCCCAACAGAATCAAACTGCCCGCTATGGTTTGCACCTGCCGTATGATGTCTGGTGCAGCACGGTTGGCAACAATAAGAAGCCCTGCAGCTTTCCATGCCTGTAAGCCGCCTTCTAAAATATAGCATTCTCGACCTTGGCCAAGTACTGACAATATTGTTTCTGCCCGTGTTGTACGTTTGCCGCTCAGGCAATAAAAAATCAGGCATGGGGCTGTATCATCGGGCAGTTTGTCTCGCTGCTGTTCAGGCGGAAGGGATAATGCGCCGCCAATATGCCCGCCCCGATATTCGGCTTGGCTTCGGATGTCCACTGCCAACGCGCCCTCACGGATTTTTGCGATTGCTTCGGAAGGCGTAATTCGCAGGAGTTGTCCGATCGTACTCATGTTTTGCCTTCGTTATTTTTTGTTGATGCGGCAGGTGTTGATGCCCAATAAGCTGTACAGTGCGCAGTTGCCAATCAGTGCTGTACCCAGAGGGATGATGCCCAGCCAACCCCACCAGCCAATTTGTCCGGTAGCGGCTGCAGCAATCAGTGCTACGCCGATAACAATACGGATTACGCGATCCAAAGTACCCAAGTTTCGTTTCATTTTATTGCTCCTTGTTTCGGAATGAATTGTCTATAAATAAATATATATAACAAAAATCATATATGAGAAATATTATATTCCTAAAAATGACTTTGTCAAATGGTTTACAGCAAAAGTGTAATTAATATTTGCATTGTATTTTTTAAACACACAAATGGAATCAATCTCCAACGGCATGGTTAAATGTAAAAATACAGCCTTTATTTTTTCAGACGGCACTGGAGATGATCTTATTTATATTGGAAGAATAAGTAGTCAGTTTTCAGAAGGAATCAAATCATGACCGATTTGGAAAAGAAGCCCAATGGAGAAGATTTGAAGACTGGATAATCCGTTGTGTAACTAGCAAGGGAGAGGAGATACTTTATAATCAAATTGTCTACGAATTATAAAAGGCCGTCTGAAAATTGAATTTCAGACGGCCTTTGGTTTCTTTATAACGTCGTTCGTATCATCAGAAACGATAATTCACGCCCAAGGCAAACTCGCGGCCGCGTTCGTAGAAGGGCACGCGTCCGTTGCCGTCGGGGAAGCGTTGGCTGTGCGAACGGTATTGCTTGTTGCCGATATTGTTGACGGCGAAGTTGACGTTCAGGTTGTCTTTTTTCAGCGGCTGCCAGTTGGCGTAGATGTCGTGTACGCCGTAGCCTGATTTCTTGCCGTGTATCGTGCCTTGTCCGCGGGCGACGTCGGTGTATTTCACGCTTTGGGCGTAGCGGCCGCGCCAGCCGATTTCGAGTTTGGGGTTTTCAAACTGGTAAGACAGGCCGGTTAGCCATTGGCGGCCGGTGTTCCAGAAGGTGAACGAGCTTTCGTGGTCTTCCGCTTGAATCGGGCTTTCGCCGTAGTACATTTCGCCGTTCAGACGGGGTTTGACGTAGGACACGCCGGCGCGCGCGGTCAGGCCGCCCCAGCGGTAGGATGCGTCAAGTTCGTAGCCGTAGGTTTTGAGCGTGCCGCCGTTGTAAATCTTGCCGCGTTCGGTGATGGAGGCGGTGTTGTTGTTGATTTTTGCCCAACGATAGACGATGAGGTCTTTGATGCGTTGGTGGAACACGCTGCCACTGACGTTGAAGTTGTCGTTGCGCCATTTGAAGCCTAATTCGGCACGGCGGGCGGTTTCGGCTTTGAGGTTGCTGTCCAAATCGGCGGCGGCGCCTGCGCGTTCGTTAGCTAACAGGGCTTCGTTCAGGCGGGGCGCACGGCTTGCCTGATTGAGGTTTGCCAAGAGGGAGAAGTTGTCGTTGATGTCCCAAATCGCGCCGATGCTAGGGTTGAGCTGACCGTGCGACGCGCTTTGTTTGCTGGCGGCGTTGTATTTGAAATGGTCGTAACGCAGGCCGGTGGTCAGGGTGACGGGGTGCAGGTTCCAAATGCCTTCCGCGTACACGCCGTATTCGGCTTTTTTCTCTTTGTCGCGGTCATACAGGCCGAGAATCTTCAGCCATGCGCCTTTGTCGGAAGGATCTGAGGTTTCGTGGCGGTAGTTGACGCCGTATTTCACCATGTGTCCGTCGCCGAAAGAGCTGGCAAGGTTCAGATTCGCGCCGGTCGCTTTGATTTTGCTTAATTCAAGCTGACCGATAGGAACGCCGCCTTGCGCCGTGCCGGAAGCTTGGGCTTTTGGAGAAGGAGCGCCTTTAGGCGGTTTGGTGTCGTCAGTATTGATTTGGAAGACGTTGGCGTCGATTTTGTCGATAAAGCCGACGTTGCGGCCACGGTATTCCAGATTGTAGGTCTGCTCTTTTTGATAAGTGCCGTCCACGCCGATGTAGCTGTCAACGTTTTGGAACTCGGCTTTGTCGGTACGGTTCCCTTTTTGGTATTCCTGACGGTAGGTCAGGCGGATGCCGTGGTCGTCGTTGAAGTCGTAGCCGAGTTTGGCGAGGTAGCTGTGCTGTTTCAGATGACTGCCGAGGTTGACATTGCCGTTGCCGTCTTTGTAGTCACGGTTGTTGAGGAAGTTGCCTGCAAACAGGGCATCGAAGCCGTTTTGATAGCCGTAAACCGCTGCGCTGCCGGTTGAGCCTTTATTGCTGCTCAAGCCTGCTCCCAGTTTGAAACCGAAAGGTTTGCCGTCGGTCAGTAGGTCTTTTGCGTCAACCGTTGTTACGCGGATGGTACCGCCGACCGCACCCAAACCTGCGCTTGCCGCGCCTGTGCCTTTTTCGACGTTGATGCTTTTCACCAAAGCAGGATCAAGCTGGAAGCGGCTTTGGTGGTGGAAGATTTTTGTGGATTGGCTGGTGTTGTCGACTTCTAGGTTAATTTTGTCTTCACCAACGCCGCGGATGCTGTAAAACTGTGCTACGCCGTTGCCGCCACCGACATCCATACCGATTTGGTCTTTCATGACTTGTTTTAAATCGGTCGAAATTTCGCGGTCGAGCTGGTTGCGGGTTACACGAGTCGGTACGGCAGTACCGGTGACCTTAATTTCATTCAGCTCGGCAGTTTCTGCGGGTTGCAAATTTTCGGCATGAGCGAAGCTTGTTGATAATGCGAGTGTAATGATACTAAGACGGAATACAGGAGAGGAGACCTTATTCATGATTTTTCCTAAGTAAAAAATTGACTGTTTATTCTAATTGTTATAATAATGATTATCAAATTCTTAATAGATATTAATAAATATATTTTGTTTTATTCCAGTCTCAAATTAATAGGATTTTTATAAAAATCAATTAGTTTATATTTTAGTTAAATTTAGTAAAGATTCTTTGGTTGGGAAATGGGTTGAGTCTTACTTTTTCCGAGAGGGAGAGAAGGGATAGCTTGAATATCTGTCAATAAAGAATTTTATCTATCAGTGTTTTATTTAAAAGGCCGTCTGAAAAGTACTTTTCAGACGGCCTAAATATTTATTTTTTACAGCAAAGGGCTCATTAGGCGGACGGCATTTTCCACGAAGCCGCGGAGTTTGGAGCGTTGTTGCCATGATTTGATGGCGATGTAGCTGCTGTTTTTAAGGTAGCTGCGCTGCAGGTTGCAGATTTGTTTGGTGGTGTCGCGATCGTAGATAGCGAGGCTGATTTCGAGGTTGAGGAAGAAACTGCGCATGTCCATATTGACCGTACCGAAGAGGGAGTAGTCTTCGTCTATGGTCAAGGTTTTGGCATGCAGAAGACCACCTTCAAACATGGCGATTTTGACGCCGGCTTCCAGCAGCATAGGGTAGTAGGCGCGTGAGGCGTAGCGTACCATCAGTGAATCGACTTTGGCGGGCAGTATCAGGGTTACTTTGACGCCGCGTTTGGCGGCGACGGTTAATGCCATGAGAAGCGGCTCGTCAGGGACGAAGTAGGGGGTGGGAATTGTGATTTGTTTGGTAGCGGCATAGATGGCGCTGATGATGGTTTCGTAGATGACGAAGCTGCTTTGCTCGGGGGCGGAGGGAATGATTTGGGCAACAATATTGCCTTGCTGCATTTTTTCGGGAAGGATTTGGGGCAGCAGGTTTTTTGCTTGGTTGAGGTATGTTTGTACGTTTTGGAGGTTTTTATCGGTTTCGACGGCAAGGTCGGCGAAGAAGACGGCTGACAGCTCCAGTACCATAGGCCCTGTGCAACGCATCATGGCATCTATCCATTCGCCGACGCCTGAGTTTTGTTTGAAGTAGCGCGGATCGACGAGGTTGAAGCTGCCGGTGTAACCGATTTTGCTGTCGATAACGAGGATTTTACGGTGGTTGCGCAGGTCGGTGCGCGTGAATAACGTACGCCAAATGCCGACAGGCAATGAGGTATGTACTTCAACGCCTGCTTGGCGCAGTATCTCTACCCAATCGCTTTCAAGAAAGCTCCTGCTGCCGACGGCATCGGCCAATATGGAGCAGTCTACGCCTCTGGCTTTGGCGGCAAGGATTTCATTTAGAATTTCTTCGATGCGGCCTTTGGGTTCGATAATGTAAAAGGCCAACAGGCAGGAATGGGCTGCGGCGCGTATGTCGGCAAGCATGCTGTCGATGATTGCATCGGTGGTCGAGAGCAGGCTCATGGCGTTGCCTCGGGTTGCGCCCAGCCCCGTTCCTTTTTCGGCAACTTTACTGATGCCGTGGTAACGTGATTTCACTTGGTCGGCAATATCGAGATACATATCGGTAAGGTGGGCGGCGGCAAAGTTGCGGTAGAAGCGGTTCATTTCGCCAGTACGTTTGGCGCGGGCCGTCCCGAGACGCGGCTCGCCGATGAGGATGTAGGCGATGGTTCCGAATACGGGGAAAAGGAAGAGGATAATCAGCCAGGCAAAGGTTGAGCCGATGTTTTTTTGTTTGTACAACACGCGCAGCATGCAGGCGAGTGCGGCGCAGGTGTGGGCGAAGATAAAAATCTCGGTCCAGGTAATGTCTTTTAAGAAATTCATATTCGGTGGGGAGTGGTTGGGTTTTTCAATTTGAAGGTTGGGGCCGACAAGCTTCAAATATTAAGTATATAGAAAAACCGTCTGAAAACAAATTTACACGATAATTGTGTTTTTGTTTTCAGACGGCCTTTGAGTTGCTTTCATTAACGGTGATACTGACGGGACAATTCGTGTACGGTATCGACCAGAATTCTGGCGTGTTCGGGGTCGGCGTGTTGGTTGATGCCGTGGCCGAGATTGAATACATGGCCGCTGCCGTTGCCGTAGTCGGCAAGGGTGCGTGCGACTTCGGTGCGGATAGATTCGGGTGTGCCGAAGAGGGCAAATGGGTCGAAGTTGCCTTGCAGGGCGACTTGTTTGCCGACGCGGCGGCGGGCTTCGCCGATGTTGCAGGTCCAGTCCAAGCCTAATGCGTCTGCACCGATTTCCGCCATGCTTTCCAGCCATAAGCCACCGCCTTTGGCAAACACGATAACAGGCACGCGGCGGCCTTCGCTTTCGCGTTTGAGTCCGGCTACGATTTGACGGATATATTTCAGGCTGAATTCTTTAAATGCGGCATCGCTCAACACGCCGCCCCAAGTGTCGAAAATTTGTACGGCTTGTGCGCCGGCATCGATTTGGGCATTGAGATAAGCGGTAACGGCTTGGGCGTTGGTGTCGAGGATTTTATGCAGCAAATCAGGGCGCGAATACATCATGGTTTTGATGGTGCGGAATTCTTTGCTGCTGCCGCCTTCGACCATGTAGCAGGCGAGTGTGAACGGGCTGCCGGAGAAGCCGATGAGTGGCACGCGGCCGTCCAGTGCTTTACGGATGGAAGTTACCGCATCAAAGACGTATTGCAGTTTTCCCATGTCGGGAACTTGCAGTTTGGCGATGTCGGCTTCGTGTTGCAAGGCACGTTCAAATTTCGGGCCTTCGCCTTCGGCAAAGTACAGACCCAAACCCATGGCATCGGGGACGGTCAGGATATCGGAAAACAGAATCGCTGCGTCCAGATCGAAGCGGTCTAAAGGCTGGATGGTGACTTCGGTCGCCAGCTCGGTATTTTTGCACAAATCGAGAAAGCTGCCTGCGCGTGCGCGCGTGGCTTTGTATTCAGGCAGATAGCGTCCGGCTTGGCGCATCATCCAGATGGGCGTGTATTCGACAGGCTGTTTGAGCAGGGCGCGGAGGAAAGTATCGTTTTTCAGAGCAGTCATAATAAATAGGCTTTCTGATTTGGTGTGTTGGAACAAAGTTCAGACGGCCTTAGTTGTTTATTCAGGTCGTCTGAAATAATTAAATGGTTGGTTTTGTTGTAGATTTCATGTTGTCGCTTAATGCTAAATCAGCACATCAATTGGGTTGAGGAAGGGCTACCGGATGTTCTTCTTCAGCCACGCTTTCCAAAACCAGATTGCGTTGTTCTTGCGCTTTTTGCGGCTGATTGGTTTCATCAAACACGCGCGCTAGGACTAAATGTGCGGATACGCTGGGTTGCAGGGCGATGCTGGCTTCGAGGTAGCCTTGGGCTTTGCCCCAAAGTTTACGGCCGTAAGCCAGTTGGCCAAGATACATCAACAGTAGCGCATTGTCCGGTTGTTCCTGCAACCAAGAATCTGCCAAATCGATAGCTTTTTGCTGGTCGCGCTCGCTTAGGAAACGAACGGATTCGACAAATGCTTCCAAAAGCTCGGGCTGGCGGTTTTGCGGATAATGGGTTTTTACCCATTTGACCGCTTCGGCATACAAGCCCAAACGTTCGTATTTTTCGGCTATCGCGACGCACAATTCGCCAGATTTCACGTTTTCGGGAATCTGTTTCAAACAGGCTTTCAGACGGCCTGCATCGGTTACTTCGCTCAAGAGGCGGCGATATGCCCAGTTTTGATACTGTTCTGCTTCGTAATCGTTGATGGCGCCGGCTTTGACCAGTTTTTCTGCTTTTGCCAAGACATCTGAAGCATCGCCGTGATCAAAGGCATAACGCAATTGCAGGCGCACCAGGCGGCTTAAGTTGCCGTTGATTTTGGCTGCGGCTTCAAGATTTTGTGCGGCGGTCGGATAATCGCGGCGGCCCAGTGCAGATTCGGCCAGCAAAAGATGACGGGAAAGCTGTTGTTTTTGTGGCAGCTGTTCGATTTCGTGCAGATAGCGGTCGCGTAATTCGAAGTTTTCCATTTGGTCGGCCGCGTGCGCACCCAACATCAAAGCCAGAGTACGGTTGTCGCCTGCTTCTTTATTATGCAAGACTTTGGCGGCTTCTTGTTCGGCTTTTTCAAAACGGCCTTCAAAATATGCCAAACCTGCGCTGTTCAAAGAGGCAGAAGCCTGACGGCCTTTGCGGGCGATGCCGAAGCGTTGCATACGTGCCGGAATGTTCAAGAGGCCGAACACAAATTTAATCAGGAAATACAAGACGAATACGCTCAATAGCAGGCCTAAAACAAAGGCATGCAGATTGATACGCAGCATGGTTTGTTCAACCACGACGTACACGTTGCCGGTATAAATGCCGGAAGCCAACGCTAAACCGACGGCGGCGGCAAACAGAATGACAATCCAAACGACGGTTTTCATGCTTGCTCTCCTTTAATTTTGGCAGCAGGCTTGGTTTGGTTTTGTGGTTTGGCAGCTTCGGCGGCCGGTTCTTTTTTGTTTTCAGACGGCAATGCAGGTGCTTCTAAAGACTGAGGGGCAGAAGCGGCAGCCGGTGCGGCAGTTGTGGCTTGCTCGGTAGTTGCAGCCGGAGCGGAAGCGGTTTTCTCGGCAGCTTGGGTTTGCGTAGTTTCTTCGGTCGTCATTTGTGTACGCGAACCTTCTTGATAAGCGCGAACGGCGCTCAAGCTGGCTTTCAGGCTGTCGTCTGAAATCATGCGGACATCAAGGGCTTTGAGTTCGGCCAACTCTTTCAGCCATGACTGCGTAGCAGGGGATTTGCTGTCGAAGTATTGTTTTACAGTTGCTTCAACGTTGTTTAAATCGCTTTGATACACTTCGCCATTGTGTTGCAACAGGGCAATGCGCGCATCCAAAAGGCGCAGGCGCAGGTTTTCACGGATGAAGTAGGTTTGTTCGGGCGAAATCAACATGGCATCGTTGCTGTCCAGATGACGGACTTCAACCAAGCCTTTGAGGGCATTGAGGGATTTCTCCCATGTGTTTTCCCACCAAGTTCCTGAATTGGCGGTTTCGACAGGCGCGGCACCCGGTTTCAATACGCCGTCCAAAACCAAAGGCAGGCCTGAAATACCGGTTTCCAGACGGTCGATACGCAAGGCAGTAGCGGAAATATCGACATAAGGACGGTTTTTCAGCGCGGCCAAATCATTGCTGATGGCTTGCTTGACAGGGATAAGTTCAGGCTGTTCAAAACGGCTTAAGCGGCTGTCAATGTGTTCCAATACGCTGACCGCGCCTTGAAGGTTGCCTGACAGCATCAATTGTTGCGAAGCAGTGTTCAGCATGGATTCGGCTTCGTCAACCAGCCAGTTGATACGGCCTTTGAGCAGCTCTTGATAAGCTTTCTGCGTTTGCAGGATTTGATCGCTATTGCTTTTTTGACCGTTGTTCAGGCGGTCTAACTCGGCTTGAATAGCGGTTTGGCGGTTGAGGTTGTCTTTTAGAAGGCTGGCGTTTTCAGACTCGCCCAACGCAGCTTTGTCGATTTTTTGGTTGAATTCGAGCTCTTGGTTTTTTAAAACATTTTGACCCTGTACAAACAGGAATCCGCTCGCGCCTAGGCCAAGCAGTGCCAAGACGATCGCACCTGCGGCCAAGGCTTTGCTGCCGGATTGTTTAATAATAACAGGGGCATTGTTTTGTGGGAGATTGTTGGACTCGGGCATGCTCGCCTCCACTCGCTGAGGTTGGGTAGGTTTGTTTTGTTCAGACGGCCTGGTGTTTTCAGAACGTTCAGGCGCCGGAGCTGCCGTATTGGCAACTTGTTGGGTATCTTTATTGTCTTCGACTGGGTTCACTACTTGGCTCCTTTGTGGCATGGATGAAAGTGCAGCGGATAAAGAAGTGACGGTTTCTACATGTTTAGCACCGACGATGCGAAGCGCATCGGCAATGCGCGGATGGTGGGTAAAGTATAGCAAGGATTCGAAGAATCGGGAAAATTGCGGCGGAATCTGATGGAAAAATTCGCGCGCAAGTTCGCCGGATGTAATATAGGCGGCGGCGATGTCTTCGGTTTTAAAGTGCTGCCAATCGATGGCGTGTGGCCGTCTGAAATAGATTTCGGCGATGTCGATTTGGAAACCCAGTTCGGTCAGTTTGTCTGCCAGAAAATCACGGCCGCCATGACCTCGAATGATTAGAACTCGGGTGTTGGGCGGCAGGTTTTTCCAAATAGGCATTCTCAAGACGGCTTCGCTGTCGTTGCCATCTTCGGGAGAGAATACGGGATAGGGGGAGAATTGTGCCAAAGTATGTTGGCTAGTTTGGCCGACGGTAATGTGTGCTTTGGGGCCGTCTGAAAAGTTCAGGTGCGGCGCTGCGGTTTCAATAGCGGTGGGGCTGACCCAAAACACGACATCGGCTTGCTTGAATTGTTCGGGGAGTTTTTTTAGTGCCGAACGATCCGCCTCTATTTCAATCGGACTCAATACCTGAGCCTGCCAACCGGCTGCATGGCAGGTTTGGATATCTTGTTGCGGACGGTTGGACGGACGGATGATGAGTAGAGTAGGCATAATGTGGGATAAATTATTAAGGTTTAGGCCGTCTGAAAGAAGGGTTTCAGACGGCCTGTTGCCGGAGATACGTTATTGATCGACGAATGCGCGCTCAATCAGGTAGTCGCCGCGGACACCGGTTTTCGGAGAAACGGTCAGGCCGAATTCGTCCAAGACGTTGCAGGTGTCTTTCAACATAGCAGGGCTGCCGCACAACATGGCGCGGTCGTCTTGCGGATTGATTTTAGGCAGGCCGATGTCTTCGAAGAGTTTGCCGCTGCGCATCAAATCGGTCAGACGGCCTTGGTGTACATAGTCTTCGCGTGAAACAATCGGATAGTAAATCAATTTTTCTTTAACCAAGTCGCCCAGGTATTCGTGTTCGGGTAATTCTTTGGTAAAACGGTCGTAGTATGCCAAGTCTTTTTTGTAGCGTACGCCGTGAACCAAGATGATTTTTTCGAATTGCTCGTAAATTTCAGGGTCTTTGGTAATGCTCAAGAAAGGGGCGATGCCGGTACCGGTGCTCAAGAGGTAGAGGTGTTTGCCCGGATTCAGGTCGCCGGCAACCAATGTACCGGTCGGTTTTTTACTGATGAGGACATCATCACCGACTTTAAGGTGTTGCAGGCGGCTGGTCAATGGGCCGTCTTGTACTTTAATACTGAAAAATTCCAGATGCTCTTCCCAGTTGGCGGAAGCCACGCTGTATGCGCGCATCAGCGGTTTGCCGTCTACCATCAGGCCGACCATGACGAATTGGCCGTTTTCAAAGCGCAAAGATTCGTCACGGGTACAGGTGAAAGTGAAGTAAGCGTCGGTCCAGTGGTGTACGGACAAGACTTTCTGGGTGTTGAATGCTGCCATTGATATTTCCTGTCGGATAAGGCCGTCTGAAAAGGATAGGTCGGGGCGGCCAAGGTTAATAAAAAGAATGGAATGTGCTGCTCAGCTATTTGCTTGCCGGTTTGGCTGATTTTTCGCTGAGGCTGTGCAGGTCAGAATAGCGTCCACCTGCGTTGATCAATTCATGATGAGTACCTTGTTCGACTACATTGCCTTCGTGCATGACAACAATATTGTCGGCTTTTTCGATGGTCGAAAGTCGGTGGGCAATCACCAATGTGGTACGGTTTTGCATCAGATTTTCCAATGCGGTTTGCACCAAACGTTCAGATTCATTATCCAATGCGCTGGTGGCTTCGTCCAAAATCAAAATCGGTGCATTTTTCAAAAGTGCACGCGCAATGGCGAGGCGTTGACGTTGGCCGCCGGACAGTTTTAAACCGTTTTCGCCGACTTCAGTGTGCAGGCCTTGTGGCATTTTTTGGATAAATTCCCAAGCATTCGCGGCTTTTGCAGCATTGATAATTTCTTCTTCACTGAATTTGTCAGCTTGAGCATAGGCAATGTTTTCAGCAATCGTACCATTAAACAGGACAACGTTTTGGCCGACGAAAGCCATGCGGCTGCGCAGGCTTTCGAGTGTATATTCATTGATGTTGACGCCGCCAATCAAAACCTTGCCTTCATCCGGATTAAGGAAGCGCGGCAACATATTAGCCAAGGTGGTTTTACCGCAGCCTGATGCGCCGACCAATGCGGTAACTTTTCCTTGCGGTACAAGCAGGTTGATGTGGTTCAAGCTGTTGCGTTCGGCTTCAGGATAGCGGTGTACAACATTGCAAAATTCGATATCGCCAGGGTTTGGGCTGAGAATCTGTTTGCCTTCGTTGCTTTCTTCAGGTTGATCCAAAAAGGTGAAGACACTTTCAGCTGCCGCCAAACCGCGTTGCAGGGATTGCATCACGCCGGTCATGCGTTTGATGGGGTCAAACATCATGATCATGCTAGACAAAAACGACATAAAATCGCCTGCACTAAATCCTGAAAGCCCTGCTTGGCGGGCTGCTGCGTAAATAATTGCAGCCAGAGCAACTGAAGCCATTAATTGCGTAATGCCGGTACCGGCAGAGCTGGCGGAAACCTGTTTGAGCAGGTTGCGGCGCACATCGTCGGCAATACGGTTGAAGCGGCGGTTTTCATAATCCTGACCGCCGTAGATTTTTACAACGCGTTCACCATTAATGCTTTCGCCCAAAACCTGCATCAGCTGGCCAAGATAAATTTGGTTGTTGGCAGACAATTTGCGCAAGCGTTTGCTGACCGTTTGGATACATACGGCGACGACCGGCAAAATAATAAAAGTAATCAGGGTCAAACGCCAGTTTAGATAAGTCAGTAAGCCCAACAGGCCGACCACGCTCACGCCGTCTTTGGCGATCACGGTAATGACGTTAAATCCTGCATCGGTAATTTGGTTGACGTCGCTTAAAATGCGCGACATCAGACGGCCGCCGGTATTGCTACTGAAATACGAAGTCGGCAGGTGCATCATTTTGTTGAACATTTCACCGCGCAAGCGCTGCACCAAGTGGCTGGACAGATAAGTCGTGCAATATTCATTAATGAAGTTGAACAGGCCGCGAACGAAAAACAGCGCCACAATTGCCAGCGGCAACCATGACATGCTTTTCATGTTTTTATCGACAAAACCTTCATTAATCAAAGGTTTGAGCAAGTAACCGAAAGCCGGCATCGTACCGGCGACAATCAGCATGGCCACTACGGAGACGATAAACATCTTCCAATAGCTTTTTAAATATCCAAGCAAACGCTTGTACAGCTCCCAGTTGGATGTGGCTTGTGTTGTCTGCATATCAATCCAGATTTAGAGCAAACATGCAATTCTAAACGAAAATATCTGTCATTACAATGTTTGCAATTGAAAGTCAAAAGGAGTTGGTATTGTTTTAACGCCTTGATTTTATAATAAGAACGACTGTGATGAGGTAGGATTGGCAATAATGTTATCCACTTCTCAAGTACCAGTCGCGGCCGTCTGAAAAAGTTTCAGACGGCCTTTTTAGTCGTCAAAGACAACCGGTTAAGCCAAAGCTTCCTTAATGATGTCTTTTACTGTCGTTGCGTTATTAGGGGCAACACGGACACGTTGCGGCAGGTTTTCCAAGCCTTCCAATGCGGCAGGGCGGGGGATGGAAACTTCGCCGACGGCTTCATGGATGGTGGCTTCAAATTTGGCAGCCAATGCGGTTTCGAGGCAGACAATGGTTTCGCCGGTTTCGCGTACTTCACGCGCTACTTTGACACCATCGGCTGTATGCGGATCAATCAATTCACGGTCTTGTTTGTAAACCTGTTTGATGGTGGCAAGGCGGTTGGCATGGGTCGATTTGCCGGAAACAAAGCCATATTGTTGATGTACTTTGTTTAAGACAAATTCCAAATTGAAACCTTTGCCGGAGCCTACTTCAGCCCATAAGGTTTTGATTTCGTCTGCATCGCGGTCCATCAGGTCAAATACAAAACGCTCGAAGTTGGAGGCTTTGGAAATATCCATAGACGGGCTGGAAGTAACGTGGGTGTGTTCGCTGTTGCGCGGGCGGTATGCGCCGGTTTTGAAAAATTCGTCCAATACGTCGTTTTCATTGGTGGCGACAATCAAGCGGTGAATAGGCAGGCCCATTTGACGAGCGATATGTCCGGCACAGACATTGCCGAAGTTGCCGCTTGGCACGCAGAAGCTGACTTTTTCGTCATTGCTCGAAGTGGCATTGAAATAACCGGCGAAGTAGTACACGACTTGGGCGACGATACGGCCCCAGTTGATGGAGTTGACAGTGCCGATGTGGTATTTGGCTTTGAATTCGGCATCGTTTTGTACGGCTTTGACAATGTCTTGGCAGTCGTCAAACATGCCTTCAACGGCGATGTTGTGGATGTTGGCATCTTGCAGGCTGAACATTTGCGCGCGTTGGAATGCGCTCATTTTGCCTTCCGGAGACAGCATGAAGACATTGACGCTTTTTTTACCGCGCAGGGCATATTCGGCGGCAGAGCCGGTGTCGCCGCTGGTAGCGCCTAAAATATTGAGTTCTTTGCCTTCTTTGTTCAATACATATTCAAACGCATTGCCCAAGAATTGCATGGCCATGTCTTTGAATGCCAAAGTCGGGCCGTTGGAGAGGGCTTGAATTTTGATGCCGTCTGAAAGTGTACGCACCGGAGTAATGGCTTTGGTGCCGAATACTTCTTCGGTGTAGGTGCGGTTGATGATGTCGCGTAAATCATCAGCAGGGATGTCGGTGGCAAACAGGCTCATGACTTCAAACGCCAGCTCAGGATAGCTGAGTGTGCGCCATTGGTCTAAAGTAGCACGGTCGATTTGAGGGTATTGCTCAGGTAGCATCAAACCGCCGTCAGGAGCCAAACCCATCAATAAAACTTCGCTGAATTGCTTGCGTGCGGTTGCACCGCGGGTGCTGATGTATTTCATGATTTCTTCTCTATAAAAACAAAAATATTGCCGGTCAAAACAGGAAACCCGCCTGCGAACCATCCCGCAAGCCGCCCTATCCTGACCTTAATCCACTATAAACTTTCAGACAACCCCGATACACAGAGTTCGTCTGAAAAACATTATCTATACAAACGCTTGAAACAAGCATTGACGGTTTTCACCGTTACCGACGCAATCGCCCGATCGCGCGAAGAAGGATTCAAAACATCCATCAACTCTTGTGCGGACACCTGATTCGGCGCCTCCTCGCTCGCGCAGCCGCAGATTTTATCTTCCCACTCGCGCTGTTTTTCCGCGCTCATCGTCAGCGCAACCAAACGCCACTCATTGCGCTTGTTCAACTCCGAACGGCACTGGTGATCGACCGCCATTTTCACCACGCTGCCGCCGATACCCGTACCGCCGCCCAAACCGCCGAACGCCGAGTCAGAATCATAAGCGCAACCGCCCAACAACGCCGCCACAGAAGCAACGGCAACAATCTTTTTCATATTCATAGCCATCCCTTGCCGCAAGGTCGTCTGAAACGCCCCGCAAAGTCTTTAAACAAACGCGTATTATACCGTAAGCGGCGTGAGATGGGGGATTGGGGAAAGTCGGGGTATAATCCGTTTTTTTTTGGGAAAATAGAGGATTGATCAATGGCTAACTCAAACGAAAACACGCAAAACCCTAAAGAGAATCAAGAGAAAATGGCTGACGAAGGTATTCAAGAGCATTCAGAGCATACTGCTGAAAATAAACAGCCTGAATCAAAAGATGATGTACAGAATACAGATGAATCAACATGCTTATGTAAATTTTTTAAAAAGATTACGGAATGGATGTGCGCAAGCGAAAATAAAAACTCAAATAAGGCAGATGAAAATGCCGCAGAAAACAATGATGCTGCAAAACAAGAAGAAATGAAACAAGCTGATACAGTTGAGCAACCAAAAGAGCAAAGAAAACTGTCTGATTATTTGAAAATCATCAGCAAATTATTAGGTATTTTTTCAGTATATGGAATATTTATTGGTGGAATTACTATATATTCTTATCTTCTTAATATAGGTCAGTTAAGTATTTTCCCTGATGTAATAGCGAATGCAGCAAATTTATTAACAATATCTATTTCTTTTGGAATAATTTTCCTTATAATTTATGCATTACTTTACTTTATATTTTGTTTAGCAAATCCAGAAGGTATTAAAAATGATATTCCATCATATAAACTAGAAGGATGGTCTATTATAATTGTACTTTTTGCAATAATATATTTAATTTTAATATTCTTGAATATAATATCTTTTTCATTTTCGAACTTCGTAGTCTTCTGTTTTATTGCGTTTTTATTTAGTCTTATAGCTTATTTATCTAGTAAAGTATTAAAAAAAATTTTTTTTATTGCATGTCTCCCTGTTAATGCATTTATCATTCTTATCCTTATGTTTTATAGCGAAAAAGCAAAAGTTTTATACCCTATACATTATGTTGAGTTTCGCTCAGATTCTTCATGGTATTTACTGCACAACAACTTCCAACAAAACAACGGCTCTCAAGAAGCCAACGGCATTGATAAAAATGACTTGCTTAAATTAAAACAAAAATTTAAATGTTCTGCGCTTTCGGAAACAGAAAAAAAAGAAAAAGACATTGACTGTTCCCCGCACTTTGAACAACGTAATAACGCCCTATTCGGCTACATGGCATGGAATTTGGGCGATACTAAAGTTTTCTGTCCGCCAACTGTTGACAATACCCTAACTGTTGATGACACCAAAGAAGAACAACAAAAAGAAAGAAATAGAAAAAAAGAACAATTACGTAAAGAATGTATCGTCATCAGCGGAAAAGCCTTGCAAATCATGCCGGAAAGTTATATCAGTACCGATACTGATGGCAATGACGACAGTAATCCTGACAATACCGGTCATGACAATCCAGCAATTGATATTAATACGGACGTTAGATTCAAAAATGACCTTAACGCCCAATCCAATGCCGGCTTGAATAATTTCAATGTCCAACCTATCCTGCCGATACAATCCAATGCAAAAAATATGTCAATCCAGATTCATTACGGCAGCTGTAATCATGATTCGCCAAGAAACAAGGATGGTCATCCTGATATAGGATACACGGACAAAAAAATCTGCCAGTAGGTTATGGCAAACCTATGCCGTCATTCCCGCGCAGGCGGGAATCCATCTTTGAGGATAAGCAAAGCCATAAAAATCAATTAACTGAAATTCACAAGTGGATTCCCGCCTGCGCGGGAATGACGGTTGTGATGTATCCTGTCTTTATTATTTCCTTTACCATCCGTCCGTTTTCAGACGACCTGCTATAATCCACGTCGTCTGAAAACCCTCTTTCACGGAAACCGCCATGTCCGACCTCTTTACCCGCCAACCTGATGCGCCGCTTGCCGAACGCCTGCGCCCGCATTCTTTAGACGATGTCATCGGGCAGCAGCACTTAATCGGCGAAGGTAAACCTTTGCGCGTGGCGGTGGAAGGCGGGAAGCCGCATTCTATGTTGCTGTGGGGGCCGCCGGGCGTGGGCAAGACGACGTTGGCGCGGATTTTGGCGCAGAGTTTCAATGCCCAGTTTCTGCCTGTTTCCGCCGTATTCTCCGGCGTGAAAGACATACGCGAGGCAATCGACAAGGCCGAAATTGCCTTGCAGCAAGGGCGCGCGACGATTTTGTTTGTTGACGAGGTACACCGCTTCAACAAAGCGCAGCAGGACGCATTTTTGCCTTATGTCGAAAGCGGCTTATTAACCTTTATCGGCGCCACCACGGAAAACCCGTCATTTGAAGTCAATCCGGCTTTACTTAGCAGGGCGCAGGTGTATGTCTTGCAATCCTTGTCTTCAGACGACCTGAAGAAGCTGATTACCAAAGTATTGGCTTTGCCTGAATACCGAGATTTCACGATTGAAGCCGATGCGCAGGAGCTGCTCGTCAATACCGCCGACGGCGATGCGCGCAGATTGTTGAATTTATTAGAACAACTTTTACGCGCCGCCGACACACGTCGTCTGAAAAAATTAACTGCCGAATTTCTCGCCGACAGTCTCGGGGCGCAAATCCGCCGTTTCGACAAAGGCGGCGAGAGTTTCTACAACCAAATCTCCGCCCTGCACAAATCCGTGCGTGGTTCGCATCCGAATGCCGCGCTGTATTGGTTCTGCCGTATGCTCGATGGCGGCACCGACCCGCGCTACCTCGCCCGCCGCATCGTGCGCATGGCGTGGGAGGACATCGGACTTGCCGACCCGCGCGCCTTAACGATTGCCAATGATGCCGCCGCTACCTATGAGCGTTTAGGTTCGCCAGAAGGGGAGCTTGCTTTGGCGCAAGCCGTGTTGTACCTTGCCGCCGCCGCCAAATCCAATGCAGGTTATAAGGCATACAACCAAATGCGCCGTTTCGTCAAAGAAAATGCCAGCGACGAAGTGCCCGTCCACCTGCGCAATGCGCCGACCAAGTTGATGAAAGAATTGGGCTACGGACGCGAATACCGCTATGCCCATGACGAGCCCAATGCCTACGCCGCTGGAGAAAGCTATATGCCCGACGGCTTGTACGAACCTGATTTCTATCAACCTGTCCCTCGCGGGCTGGAAATCAAAATTGGCGAAAAGCTGAAATGGTTGAAATCCTTGGATGAAGATGCGCTGGATGATTAAAACAATAAATGTGTCTCAAGTTTCAGACGGCCTTTGGCTATTTTGAGCCTAATAAATTGTTTAATATTGGCATTATATCTTCAGTTTCGCTATAATTTTGTTACCCTATTTTCTTGCCGAATAATCGAATACATAAAAATCGCGGCTGCTGAACCCGATTTCCGAAACAAAATTAGAAAGCAGATAATGGACAATTTAGATCAAAGTCGTAGCCGTGCATGGCGACGACATCAAGAGCAACGCCCCAGTCATCGTGTACATGGCAAAAATCCTTTGAAATATAAACCTGAAAAAAAGTGGGATTTGATATATCTCCGCAGCAATAAAATCAAACGTGCACAAAAATTGGGTTTTATTTATCCGTTCAGACAGCATGAATTTGATGCTGAATGGTTTGACTAACTCAAAAGATACATTTTCGATTCAATCGAGATGGTTTTTACAAGGCGGATATTTTCCGCCTTTTTTAATTTTTATGAATGCACTTTTTATTTGTAGTCGTAACCAATGGCGCAGTCCTACCGCTGAAACCGTATTTCGACGTTATCCAAATGTACAGGCACGTTCTGCAGGGACCAGCCCCAATGCGCGGCATACTGTTTCCATAGACGACATCGCATGGGCGGATAAGATTTTCGTGATGGAACAAAAACATAAGAGCCGTCTGCTGGCACAGTTTCCCCGTGCTTTGCAATATAAGGAAATGATTGTTTTAGATATTCCTGATGATTACAGATACATGGATGAAGAGTTGATAGAAATATTGAAGGTAAGTGTCGTGCCTTATCTGTATAAATAATGAGGTTTTCCGCAAGATTATCTGAAAAAATATGACTTACTTTTAAGTAAAATTTATTTCAATACCATCATTTGCTTCACGCATCACTGACAAATAAAACGCAAATCTAAGATCAAATTGAATTTTTCAGACGGCCTTTGCTGTTTGAATATTTTTAACCTATACCATACACACACACATTTTCATGAATATTTTTGAAGCCTTACTATTATTGTGCCTGCTGATTGTTATTAGCGCGTTTGTGTCCTGTTCCGAACTCGCGCTGGCTTCGGCACGCAAAATCAAATTGCAGGTCATGGCGAAAGACGGCGGCGATACGCGCGCGCTTGACGTAATCAATATGCAGCAGCAGCCAGGCAGTTTTATTACTGTCGTCCAAATCGGATTGAACGCCGTCGCCATTCTTGCCGGTATTGTCGGCGAGGCGGCAATACGTCCGTATTTTGGCAAGCTGTTGGAGAACGCAGGCAGTTGGGGCAGCACAGTTGCCTCTTTACTGACTTTCTCGCTGGTTACAGGCAGCTTTATTTTAATTGCCGACCTGATGCCCAAGCGTATGGCAATGACCCATCCCGAAGCGGTGGCGGTACGCATTGTGCGTCCGATGATGTTTCTGATTTTTATCTTAAAACCCCTTGTCTGGGTTTTTGACGGGTTGGCAAACGCAATATTCAAACTCTTCAAAATCTCAACCGTCCGTCAGGAGCAGCTGACCTCGGAAGATATTTATGCCGTTGTTGATGCTGGTGCACAGGCTGGTGTATTGAAAGAACAAGAGCACTATCTGATTGAAAACATTTTCGATATGCAGGAGCGTACGGTCACTTCCACCATGAGCACGCGCGAATACATCGCCTATTTCGATAAAAACGACGGCAGCGATACCGTGTTGGAAATGATGTCGGACAAACCGCACAACAAATTCCTCGTGTGTGACGGCGACTTGGAGCGCGTCATCGGCTATATCGAATCGCATACGCTGCTGACTTTATTTTTAAAAGAAAAAGACGTCCGCCTGACCGACAAGCGCGTGTTGCGTAAAGCCTTGTTCATTCCCGACACGCTGTCGCTTTACGATGTCTTGGAAACCTTCAAGACTTCCGGCGAAGACTTTGCCGTAGTGGTGAACGAATACGCGCTGGTGGTCGGCGTGGTAACGCTGAAAGATGTGATGAGCATTGTGATGGGCGAGCTGGTTAATACCGAAGAAGAGCCGCAAATCATCCGCCGTACCGAAGATACATGGTTGGTGGACGGTGCCACGCCGCTTACCGATGTCATGCGCGCACTGGATATTGAAGAGTTTCCCAATTCGGAAAACTACGAAACCATCGCCGGCTTTATGATGTATTCCCTGCGCAAAATCCCGAAGCGTACGGATTTTTTGGTTTATGCCGGTTATAAGTTTGAAATCATCGATACCGAAAACTTGAAAATCGACCAACTTTTGGTTTCCAAGCAAGGAAATATGGTGGGGAAGATATAACAAGTCGCTGGGAATACTTGAAAAGAAAATTAAAAAATGAATAAAAAGGAAAAATATTATGACGACAACTGAACCTCAAAAATACGCTCGCAGCCTACACGCGCCCATCAGCCTAGGCACGACTTCAGACGACCGCTTTATGCCGCGCGGCTTTCTTTCATATTTTGCCGAGCTGCCGAAGTTGGTTTTAACCGAAAAATTAGATGGGCAAAATAACTGCTTTGCCGCGCACGGCCTCTATGCCCGTAGTCATGCTGCGCCTACCCAGCACCCGTGGGATAAACCTTTGCTGCAACGATGGCAGCAAATCAAAGATGATTTAGGCGATCTGGAACTTTTTGGCGAGAATATGTATGGCATTCATTCGATTGCCTATTCGCAACTGGAAAGCTATTTTTACCTGTTTGCAGTCCGCCGTGGCGGACATTGGCTTTCATGGGAAGAGGTTAAATTTTATGCGCAGCTGTTTGATTTCCCGACTGTGCCAGAAATCCCCATTATCCAGCCGCTTGCAGATTTCACTCAAAAATACGCCAATGAAGATCTTGCTTTAGCGCAATGGCTTGCCGCCAATTTGGGAGAGCCGTGGACGGACAGCGTACAAACTGCAGGCAAGCTTGGCGGCTATGATCCGAACACAGGAGCAGCGTGCAGTGAAGGTTTCGTTATCCGGAACGCCGCTGATTTTGCCACCAACAACGGCAACCTGCCTGTTCAATCCAATGAATTCGACAATCTTTTCAAATTGGTACGAGCCAAACATGTTAAAACCGACGTTCATTGGACGAAAACTTGGAAGCCTGCTCGTCTTATCGATTACGACAAATACCATTGGCAAAGCTGGCAGTTTCAGACGGCCTGAAGTCCAATGATCCAATAATAAGAAAGACAATTATGTGGACATTTCCATATTACATACCCGGCCAACTTCCTGATTGGCAAGCCTTAGAACGTCGTTTCAGTTGGTTTGCCGATATGAAGGACGTTCCGCAAGACCCTGAGTGGCATGCCGAAGGCGACGTATTTACGCATACCAAAATGGTGTGCGAAGCCCTTTTACAACTGCCCGAGTTTCAAGCGCTTGATGAACAGGAGCAGCATATTCTGTTTGCTGCCGCCATGCTGCATGATGTGGAAAAACGCAGTACGACCAAGCGTGAAATTGAAAACGGCAAAGAGCGGATTGTCTCGCCGCATCACGCAAAAAAAGGCGAGCATACCGCCCGTACTTTGCTGTATACCGAACTTGCCGCTTCGTTTGCCGTAAGAGAAGTAATCGCCAAACTCGTGCGCTTGCACGGATTGCCCTTATGGGCGATTAACAAGCCTAATCCTGAGCGAGCCGTCATAGCTGCCAGTTTGCAGGTCAACACTGCACATCTTGCCATGCTTGCTAAAGCTGATGTACTGGGTCGTGTATGTTGCGACCAACAGGATATTTTGCTGCGCATTGATTTGTTTCGTGAACTCTGTGAAGAAAATGTTTGTTGGGGTAAGGCTCGTACTTTTGCCAGCGACTACGGACGCTATCTCTATCTTAACGGCCGTAGTGAAATGCCGGATTATCAGCCATTTGATGATCGAACCTTTGATGTGTATGCCATGTGTGCCATAGCAGGTAGCGGTAAAGACAGTTACATCAGGCAACATCTTGCCCATCTGCCCATGCTATCGCTGGATGAGATTCGCCGTGAACGCAAACTCAATCCTGCAGATTCCAAACATACCGCCGAAGCAGTGCGTTTGGGTAAAGAGCAGGCAAAAGAATACCTGCGAGCCCGTACGTCATTTGTCTTTAATGCGACCAATCTTAACCGCGACCTGCGCAGCAAATGGCTGCCGATGTTTGCCGATTACGGCGCACGCGTGCATCTCATTTATTTGGAAGTTCCTTACACGCAATTACTATCGCAAAACCGTAACCGCGAACATTCTGTGCCGAATGATGTGTTACACCGCATGATAGAAAAGCTGGAAATCCCTGATTACAGTGAAGCGCATATAGTGAATTTTGTGGTTTCTTCTTAAGAAAGTAAGAATCTTGTAATTAGGCCGTCTGAAACAATCCAATGTTTCAGACGGCCTTTGTATGGAATCAGAAATTGCTAGAGCTAAGACAAAGGTCTTTATTCGCAGCTCAAGTTTTTTGTTTTTTCAGCGAATGTATCCATGGCAATTTGGCACATGCGTTCACGTTGGCCTACATCGGCGGCAGGTAGGATTTGGCGCAGGTATTTTGTGTTGTCGCGTTGGAACGATGCTTTATCTCCTGCTTTTTGGTAACACGCATCTGCGCGGGTAAAGTATTGCTGACAGATTTTCGGTAACTCTTCAAAGGACAAGGGTTTGCTTTTATGCATGCCGTGTGCGGAGACGGAGAGGGAGGAAAGGGCACACAGCGCGATGATTAAGGTTTTTGAAATGGTTTTCATGGTAAGCCTGTTTATTGAAGTTGTTTAAATCAATTGTTCGCCCCAATGCAGCTTTTGGCGCAGGGTTTTGAAGTATTGGTAATCGGTGGGATGGAGGACACGCAAGGGGTTGTGATAGCGGCGGATGATGATGCGGTCGAAGTTTTGCACGTCGATATGGGATTGTCCGTCAAAGTGTGCGCGTGCGTCGCCGCTTTTGGTAATGAGGATTTCGATCACGCTGGTGTCGGAGATGGCAATCGGGCGGTTGGTCATGGATTGCGGGCAGATAGGCACAAGCGTGAAGGCGTGCAGGCCGGCTTGCATGATGGGGCCGCCGGCGGCAAGCGCGTAGGCAGTCGAACCTGTCGGCGTGGAAATAATCAGACCGTCCGAACGTTGGGTATAGACAAATTCTTGATTGATAAATACTTCAAATTCAATCATTTGACCTGCGCCACCACGAGACAGTACGGTGTCGTTGAGGGCGAGGGCGCGTTCGATGGTTTCGCCGTCACGAATGATGCTGGCTTCAATGAGGATGCGCTCTTCAGGCAGATATTTGCCTTCCAGTACGGGGCGGATGCCCTCAACCATGGTGTCGCGTGAGATTTGGGTAAGAAAGCCCAAGTGGCCTTGATTGATGCCGATGATGGGGACGGCGCGCGGGGCGACTTCGCGGGCGGCGGAGAGGAAGGTGCCGTCGCCGCCGAGTACAACAACGAGGTCGCAGTATTTGCCCAGCTGGGCTTTGTTTACGGTTTCGCAGTATGCGGAATCTTGGATATAGACGCAGTGTTCTTCTACGCTCAATTCATCTAGATAGATGGTAAAGCCGTTTTCGCGCAGAAAAGAAACCAATGTGTGGACGGTATCTTGAATTTCGGGCGTATTGGGACGTGTAACGATACCGATGTTTTTAAATGGGCTTTTCATGATAGTAGGCCGTCTGAAATTAAGTGTCTAATCTATCCAGATATCGCGCTCGAGGCGGTCGAGGCGTTCGTTTAGGCGGGCAACGTCGTCACGCAGTTTGTCCACTTCTTCCAACCATGCGGCAAGCGTGGCTTGGTCGATAACAGGGGATTCGGGTTCGCGTGAAAAGTCGCTGATTTGCTCGGCAATGCTTTTGCCGATTTTTTTCATGGTGCGGCCGATGTCGCCGGCGCGCGAACTGATGCTTTCTGCGGCCACATGGCCGAATACACGCGCCAAATCTTCGCTCGGATAATAGCGCAGTCCACCCAAAATAGGAAGGACGGACATACCCAATACCAAGTCGCCTTCGAGGCTGATGTCGCCCACGCCGGGCTGACCGCCTTGGAGGATTTTTTGGATGGCGCTGTTGTGGAATGTGATGTTGGTGTCGGCGGTTTCGTGTGCGGTTTCAAGAAGACCTTGTTCGCTGATGCGTCCGGTCAGTCTGAAACCGGTTAGGCTGATGCAGATGATACTGCCTGCAAATTCAGACAGCTCGCGCTGTTGCTCTGGATTTTGCTGTATCAGGTGGTTGATAAGGGGAAATAGGGCGGACATGGTTTACTCTAAATGCCGTCTGAAACGGATTAATGGGTTGAGTCGCAATTTTACAGGCTTAGCCCGTCTGCGCAAACGGTATTTACAATTTTGCCGTTGCTTTTGTCATCAACGATGAAATCAGGAGCCGGCAGCCCGAGTTTGGCCGCTTCGGCAGTATAAAATTCAGCCCGGCTTGGGTGACGGGGTTCGACAATATTGCGGATACGCTTGCCGTCAGCTTGGCAGGCCGTCTGAAAAAGGACTTGGACGGCCAAGTCTTTATGAAGAATATTGACGGGTTGATTGCCGCCTTGAATGCGTGTTTTTTGAACCAGCTTGGTAACGGGATGACGGTCGGCAGAATAAAGTCCGCCCAGTCGCAGTATGTCGATATGGGGGACGGCGCTTTCAAATAAGGCTTGCTCGATTGCGAGGATTTGACGGGCGGATTCGGCTTGCGGATCGGGCGGCGTGGTTTCATCGCATATGCGTGCTTGGTCGCCATACACGCTGGTGCTGCTGGTAAAGATGATGTGTTGTACCTTAGATTGCTCGGCAAGTTGAATCCATTTTTTCAGGGTATCGGCGTAATGGTTTAATGACGAAGGCGGAAGCAGGCAGAACCATGCCGGCTTGTTGATATGGTTTTGCCATAAAGTCGAACTGTGAAAAATATCGTTTTGGTTTAAATCGATGATGTCGAGTTCAATCGGCAGATTGATGTCGTCGGAGGTCAGGTTGCGTTTGATGGCGGCTACCTGACTGCCTTGTTCATAACATTTTTGCGCTAGCGGTAGGCCGAGATAGCCTAAGCCGAGAATGGAAATATCGGGAAGGTGCATAAATAAAGCATCCGAAAATTAACAGGCCGTCTGAAAATAGCTTTAACTTGGTTAAAGCCACGTTTTCAGACGGCCTTTGTATGGAAAAATCAATGGTTGCTGCCGATTTTTTGGTCGAATTTGGCACGGTGTTCCGGCAGGAGGTAAGGGCGCAACAGGCTGAGTGTGCGGCTGATGCCCCGTACTTTGGAATCTTCGGTCAACTTGGCGCGGCCGCGCAGGGAGCTGTCGAAGTCGAACCAGTATTTCGTCACCATCCACATATTGACGGCAAGGTCGTTCATGGCGGTTTGGTCTGCGCTGATGATGTTCAAGCCGTTGAGCTGGGTCAGCAGGTTGACCAACAGCGGGGAAACTTTGGCTTGGGTAAAGGTATTGTGTTCGCCCAATAATTCGGCACTGCGGGCAAGCAGGGTGTTCACATCGCTGAAAAGGAAACGGTATTCCCACATCACATCATAAATACCGGCCATGTAGTTGATGGAGTCTTCAACATTAGACGGCAATACGGCTTCGTTAAGGTAGGCAAGCAGGGCATCGCTGTAACGTTTAAACAATTGGACGATGATTTCGTCTTTGTTGCGGAAATGGTAGTAGAGGTTGCCTGGGCTGATGCCCAAGTGGGCGGCAATATGGTTAGTGCTGATATTGCGCTCGCCTTCTTCGTTGAACAAGGCGAGGCTGGCATTGATGATTCGTGTGTAAGTGTTGACTTTAGCAATGCGCGGCATGGGATACACTCCTTTGTTTTATAGGCTGTATGAAGTCGGCAGCCAGTTGGGTTCTGCGTGTAATTCTACCTGAAATTGAGTAAATACTGTATTACAAACATATTGTGCCAGCTGATGGACATCTTGCGCGGATGCATTGTTTTTATTCACCAAAACCAAAGCCTGTCTGTCATGCACTGCCGCATCGCCGATCTGATGGCCTTTCAGACGGCATTGGTCAATCAGCCAGCCGGCCGCGAGTTTGACCGAACCGTCAGGCTGCGGATAGCGTGGCATATTGGGGTATTGCTGTAACAAATCGGCAGCTTTTTCAGCGCTGACAACAGGGTTTTTAAAGAAACTTCCGACATTACCAAGTACGTTAGGATTAGGCAGTTTACTGTTGCGGATTGAACACACTGCGTCGGAAACATCTTTGGCTGTTGCTTCTCGGCCTTGGCTCAGTTCGGCAACCGCTGCCGCCAAATCGCCATAGCCCAAGTTCGGCACAAAATGCTCTTTCAACGCAAATACAACCGAAACAATCACATAACGGCCTTTGCCTTCCTGTTTGAACAGGCTTTCACGATAGGCAAAGTCACAGTCGGCATTGGAAAGCTCGACAAAGGTTTCCGTATCCAAATCAAAGCAGCGTACGCTATGGATAACATCTTTGACTTCAACGCCGTATGCACCGATGTTTTGTACCGGAGACGCGCCGACCGTGCCCGGAATCAGGCTGAGGTTTTCCAGCCCGCTTAAACCCAGTTCAACCGTATGCAAAACAAAATCATGCCAAATTTCCCCAGCCTGAGCTTCGATATAAACCAGGCCATCTGAACACTCAATTTCGCGTATTCCCTTGTTTTCCATATGCACAACCAGACCGGCGTAGTCCTCCATCAAAAGGATATTGCTGCCGCCGCCGAGCCATAAAACAGTATCTCGGTCGAACTCGGGCAGTCGGACGATGTCGCGCAACTCGTCGGAATGTTTTAGTGCAACAAATGCTTGGGCTTGGGTTTTCAGGCCGAAAGTGTTGTAAGGGGTAAGGTCGGTTTGGTATTGGATGGGTTGCATGGGTTTAACTTTAAAATAGGAATTCGTTGATTAAATGGCGCAATCATTGGAGAAAGACTGCTTGTATTTTTCAGACGGCCTTATGTGATTTGACCATCTCTTTACTGCAAAGCTCCAAGCACCATACCAATGCAATGGCGGCAATCGTCAGCGAAACGGTCAGCGCGGTCCAGAAGCCGTAAATACCCATATTGGCATGATAGGCAAGCAGGTAGCCGGGCAACAGGCCGCAGCCCCAGAAAGCCACGGCATGGATGAACATCGGCATTTTGGTCACTTTATAGCCACGCAGCGCATATGAAGCGATACATTGGGTGGCGTCTGCCAGTTGGAATAGGGAAGCGAAAAATAAAACGGTCGCGGCAATGCCTAATACGGCCGCATCGTTGGTGTACATACCGGCCAACTGAAAGCGAAAGATGACCAAGAGCAGTGCGGTACAGGTGGCAAGTACCCAGCCCAACACCAGCGACACGCCTGAAATATAACGCGCCCGCAAAAAATCGCGCCGTCCGAGTGAAAAGCCAACGCGTACCGTGCTTGCAGAGCCGACGCTTTGCGGAACCATATACAAGATGCCCGACAGGCTGATGACGACTTGTTGGGCGGCAACATAATCCTCGCCGAATGGTGCCACCAAAAAGACGATAAACGAAAACGCGCTGGCTTCTAAAAAATAAGACAAGCCGATGGGGGCGCCGATTTTCCAAATCTGTTTGAAAGCCGCCAAATCAGGTTTGCCGATTTTTGCCGTCAAACCAAACGGACGGAAGAATTTTTCTTTGGCAATATAAAGCCACAAAGCCAATGCGCTGAACCAAAATACCGCTGCCGTTGCTACGCCGCAACCTGCACCGCCCAAAGCAGGCATACCGAATTTGCCATAAACAAACACATAGTTGAGCGGCACATTCAACACAAATGCCGCAAAGCTGACCAACATAATCACGCGCGGACGGTTCAAGCTGGAGGCATAAGCGTGCAGGGCGCGGTGTATCATAGCGGCCGGCATTGCCAAGCTGGTAAAGAACATATATTGCGCCATCGTGTCTTCGACATAATCGTTCAATGTCAGCCAATGACGGAAAGGCATAATCATTGCCCACATCAACAGCATGCCGAATACGCCCAAACACAAGCCAAACCAAATGCCCTGCATTCCTGTTTTGCCGACTTCTTCGGTTTTACCTGCGCCGTACAGCTGGGCAATCATCGGGTTCAACGCCGCCATCACGCCCATAAAGGTAATGTAAATCGTTGAGAATGCGCTGCTGCCCAAAGCCACCGCGGCCAAATCTTCCTTACCTGCGCCACCGGCCATCACCGTATCGACAAAACCAATACCCACTTGCGCCACTTGGGCCAACAGCATAGGCAGGGCGAGGGCGGTAAGCAGGCGGGTTTCTTTTAAGAAAACAGGAAAGGCAAAGCGGTTGAGGTTCAGTAGCATAAGTGTGTGTGGATTGAGGATAAAGGCCGTCTGAAACAGAAACGTAAAATTATAAAGGGTAATGCTGATAAGCAGGCAATATGTTGTTTAATCGCTAAATTTTTCAGACGGCCTTAAATGTCGGATGTCTTTTTACTGCTTCCAACCAGCTGTCCGGCGTTTGAAACTGCATCAGGCCGTCTGAAAGCGATACTGCGGCTTGGGTAGTCGAAGCGCGAGTTAGTTTTTCGTTGGTTTCGGCATCGTAAATGGTGTAATCGATACGCAGGCAGCTTTCGATCTCGACGATGTCCATATCAACGCGGATTTTTTGGCCGAAACGGGCAGGGCGGATGTATTTGAGGTTCATCTGCACAATCGGCCAGCTGTACCCCTGCCGTCCCATTTCGTTGTAGTCGTAACCGATGGAAGACAAAAAAGCGCAACGTGCGGTTTCAAGGTATTTGACATAGTTGCCATGCCACACGATATGCATGGCATCTACGTCAAAAAAAGGAACTTCGGTTTCAAAGCTGTGTTGGCAGTAGATGTGTTTTTTCATGGTTTAAAAGAGTAAGTGTGATGGTTTCAGACGGCATCTTCGCCCCAAAAATCATAAAAATTGAACCATTGTAGCGGATTTTGCGCACATTCTTGCGCCAAAATGTCGGCAAAACGCTGCATCGCGTCTTTGACGGAAGCCTCGCGGCTGCCGCGTTTCCAGCTGGAAGTATCGGTAAAGCGGCGCAGTTTCAAATGATAGCGGCCGTTTTGTTTGACGCAAAACAGCGTGTTTACCTGCGTTTTTAAAAGCGCAGCCAATAGCCATGCGCCTTGCGGCATAGGGGCAGTGTGGCCTAAGAAATTAATGTCGGCGGTTTTCTCGCCGCGTACAGGCACACGGTCGGCCGCGATGGCAATCCATTCGCCGTCTTCGATACGGCGGTTCAATTCCATCATCAGGGTGGTGTCCAAATCTGTCACCTGAATCAGACGGATATGATCTGCGCCGGCTTTTTGCAATGCCTCGTTAAATGCCTGCGCGTGTTTGCTGTGCACCAATACGTTAAGTCTGAAATCTTTATGGTGCGACACCAGCGCACGGCAAACTTCGGTATTGCCTAAGTGCGAACAGGCAAAAATCTGGCCGCGTTCGTTGCGTTTGACTTGCGAATAGATATCGTCCGGATCTTCAATTACCAAATCTTCATAACGGATTTTGCGTTGCCACACGGCAAAACGGTCGCAAACCGCTTCGCCAAATGCGATGAATTGTTTGAATACGCTGTGTTTCGGCAGGACGGTATGGGGAAAGGCCGTCTGAAGACGGGTTTGATAGCGTAAGACATGACGGCGCGGTTTGGGTGCGGTTGCATAAAAATACAGCACCACAAACCAAATGCACGGCCTCATGAAAAAAGCCGGCAGATAGCGCACCATCAATGTGGTCAGAGCGAGAAACAGGCGGTTGCCGCGTTCGGGCTGCGCCGCCCAATGGGTTTGTTTATTGTCGGTCATGGTTTGGGTGTGAATTAAGTTATAGAGGATTGCACATCATCGTTTAGTAGAGAATCCCAAAAATCTGTATCTAGCTTTTTAATGCTAAAAGTTTGTTCTGTTTGCATACCTAAATCATATTGGTATACATATTCTGCCAATTTCATTCCATCTATTAAAACAACTTTGGCATTGGGTAAAGTATTTGCATATTCAATTGCATCATTTGAATATTGGGCGGTGGTAATAAAAACTCCCTTGTCTGCATTTCTCCCCATTAATGAACCTACGAAACGTTGAATTTCTGGTCTACCAATAGTGGAATCTTTTTTATATCGTTTAGCTTGTATATAAATTCTCCCAAATCCCAATATATCTTCCTTAATTTCCCCATCAATACCACCATCTTTGCTATATTGAGTTACTGTCCCTGAATTTTCTACTGCACCACCGTATCCCATTTTTTGTAATAAATCGACTACTAATTTTTCGAAAACCTTGGGTGTTTTACTGATAATGGTGTCTATAATTTCAGTATATATTTCATGACGTATGGTTTTGTATGATGCATATAATAGTTCTTGAGGGGTTTCCTCAATAGAGTTTTTTGATGACAAAGTGATCTGTAAAACAGGCTCAGATTTTATTTTTTTATTTCGTAAAGCCATTGTTTTATCGATATATTCATTAATCTCTTGATTGCTTTTGGAGAGAAATTGTCTTCCTAGTGAATTAATGACATAGTACCCTCGTTTGGGACGATCTAGTAATTCACATAGAGTTAAATAACTTAATGTCCAGGAAATACGATCATTAAAAATAATGCCATTTCCAGATTCATATTCTTTCGTTATTTCTTCATCGCTTAGTGAGAAATATTTAGCTAATGGTGCGGTGAGTTCAGATTTTTTCCAAACTTTTCCATCAGATAGTTTTTCTAATATAGGTTTACGTAATTCTGAAAAATGTGGGATAGTCATCATAAGTCTTTATATAGATTAAAAATTTTGCCCAATCGGTGTTTCAACATACCGAAAAACAGCCGTGTGTGCATTTTGCTGATGCGGACATTGTCGGCAAAGGCATCGAAGTGGGACACGCCGTCGGCGGCGTATTGGACGGGCGTTTTAATCCAAACCGGTTTGACGTCGCGCCAGTAGAGGCGGATAAGGATTTCCGTATCGAAGTCCATGCGGTCGCCTACGGTTTCTTCGCGGACGACGGATAGCGCGGGTGCAAGCGGATAGAGGCGGAAGCCGCACATGCCGTCTTTGATGTCGCATGACCAAGTGTGCAGCATATTCCAGAAATCGGTAATTTTGCGTCCGTAAAGCCGTGCTTTGGGCGCGTCATCGCCGTATTGCGGCCAGCCGCAAACAACGGCTTCGGGATTTCGTTCTGCTGCGGCGAGGAGTTTGGGAGTGTCGCTCAAGCAGTGTTGACCGTCTGCATCAACCTGCAAGACGTGGGTATAGCCATGTTCTTGAGCGTATTCCAAGCCGGTTTTGACCGCTGCACCTTTGCCGCCGTTGATGGGACGGTAAAGGACATCAATGCCGTCTGAAATCAAAGCCTGCAATACAGGTTTGCATTCTTCGCGTGAACCGTCGTCCACAATTAAAACGTTTAAACCGAAGCCGCGCATGGTTTGGGCAACGTGGCTGATGGTGGTCGGGTGGTTGTAATGTGGAATAAGGGCCAGGGTTTTCATAAATATTTTTTAGACGACGTTAACACAATGCAGAGTATAGCAAATAAACATGCCATGGCGTTTGAAAAGGCCGTCTGAAACAGCGATGACAAAATCGTTAGATTTCGTTTTTCACTGTTTCAGACGGCCTTTTATATGCCATTAATTCAGCATTGTACATGACCGACATCGAGGCATAAATCATGGAATTCGTTGAGCGTGCTGCGGTGGCCGATGCTGATGATGATGCTGTCGGGCAGTTTTTGTTTTAAGGCGCGGTAGAGCATGGCTTCGGTCGGTTCGTCCAAGGCGGCGGTGGCTTCGTCGAGCAGGATGACTTTGGGCTGCGAGAGCAGGGCGCGGACGAAGGCGACGCGTTGCAGTTCGCCCGGGGAGAGTTTGTGTTGCCAGTCATCGGTTTTATCTAATTTATCAACCAGATAACCTAATCGGCAGGTATTCATGGCTTCGGCTAACTCGGGATGCTGTTTGTCGATGTCGGGGTAACAAATCGCGTCGCGCAGGCTGCCTTGCGCCGTGTACGGGCGTTGCGGCAGGAAGAGGATGTCTTGATGCGGCGGATGGCTGACTTTACCGCTGCTGCCGAAAGGCCAAAGCCCTGCCAGCGTGCGCAGCAACGAAGTTTTGCCGCAACCGCTTGGGCCGCGTATCAGTAGGGAGTTGCCGTTTTTGAGGTTGATATTGATACCGTCTAATAAAACTTCGCCGTTGTGGCGGTATAGGGCAACGTTTTCTAAGATCAGGCCGTCTGAAACTTCGGTAAGGTCAGGTTGTCGTGCGGTGTGTTTTTCTTCCGTACTCAGCAAAAAACCGTACAGACGCTCCAATCGGGCGCGGTAGGCGGTGAATTTGTTGTAGAACATCCGGAAGAAAGACAGCGCGTTTTGCAGTCGTGCGAAGGCTTGGACGGTCTGCTGGATGTCGCCGATTTTGATTTGTCCGGCAAACAGGCGCGGAGCTTGCAAAATAATCGGGAAGAGTTTGATGCCGTTAGTGAACATATCGTTAAAGCCGCTCAGGCAAACGCTTTGTCGCGTAATGCGCCAACGGTTGCGGATAATGGCTTTAAAGCGGTCGGAAAGCTGGTCGTGTTCGTGTTTTTCGCCGCTGTAAAACGCCACGCTTTCAGCGTGGTCGCGCACGCGGATGAGGGAATAACGGTAGTCGCCGTTGAGCTTTTCGTTTTCATAGTTGTAACGAATCAAAGGGTTGCCTATCCACATGGCGATAAAGGTCGCCAAAATCACAAACATATAGACAAACCAAACGATGCCGTGCGGAATGTCGAAACCGAACACGGTCAGGATGCCTGCCAAGCCCCACAAAACAACGGCAAATTCCAGCGAGGTAACGACCGAATTGACCATGCCGCGCACAAATTCTATGGTCGAGGCAATGAAATCCT
The DNA here is from genome assembly GCF_001837185.1 of Neisseria sp. HMSC064D07. NCBI lineage: Bacteria > Pseudomonadati > Pseudomonadota > Betaproteobacteria > Neisseriales > Neisseriaceae > Neisseria > Neisseria sp. HMSC064D07. The sequence continues at coordinate 125,984 of NZ_KV831707.1, forward strand.
GTGCGTCCTGTTGGATACGCTGGTCGATGTTGTCCGGCGCGTGGTGGCGCATTTGCAGGCGGTAGTAGTTTTTGTCGGCAAGCCAGCGTGAAGTCAAAACTTCATTGAGCCGCTCCGACCATTTAATCGCCAAGCCTTGATCGAGAAAGTCGTTGACGACGTTGTTAAACGCCCGTATCAACACCACGCCTGCATTCATCGCTGCAAACATCCAAAACGCGGAGGCATTCAAATCCTGCATCGAGTCGTAAAGCCCTTTGGACATAAAGGTACTCAACACATTCAGCCGTACTTCGGTTAACAGCAGCGTAATCATCGCCGTAATCAGCAGCAATACTTTGACCGTACTTTTCGGCGTCAGGCACAGGCGCAGGATATAGCTAAACTCGCGCCCGAAGCGTGTGTTGCGTGCAAAAAACAGAATGACCGCCGAGGCTGCGGCGACCATCAATAAGGTCTGCAATAGCCAAGACGGCGTGGAATAAAGCTCGATTTGCCATTTTTGCATGGGGTGTTCTCTGAAAGGAAGTAAAGGCCGTCTGAAAGGACGGCAAATTTATTTGACTATGGTAACTGTAATAATAGTTTTCTGAACTGTTGTATTTTTTTGTATTTACAAACGGTTCTTATTTGTTTTTGTGGAAAGCAGAAATCTTATCAAATATAATCGCAAAACCAAATTACTTTGTAATTTTTTACTCGATATAAGAAATAAGAATTATTAATATTTCAAACCAGAAGGTATTTTATGAACAGCAAATTAGCCCTGATGCCGCTTGTGGTTGCAAGCGCATTCGCTTATGCCGCCGATGAAGCGACACCCGAAACCCCCGTGCAACAGCAGTTGCAGGAAGTCAATGTCCGCGCTGACGCCAAACGCGTCAAAGCCGCCCGTTCTTATTCCATCGCCAGCGACGGCGACTTGCGCGATCGCGTGAACTTGGGCGTATTGGGCAAAGCCAACGCCTTTACCGCGCCGATTACCGTCGTCAACTACGACGAACAAGCCCTCAACAACACCGAAGCGCGTACTTTGGTGGATGCCGTAGCGAAAAAAGACGCTTCCGTTTGGCAGTTCGGCGGCGAAAGCAATACATTGACCGGCCTGTATTTCCGCGGTTACCAACTTGATGCGCGCCAATTCAGCGTCAACGGTTTGGCAGGTATGTACGGTACGCAAGGCACGGCCAGCGTGCAAGTCGGTTCTGCGCAACTGATTAAAGGCGCGTCCACCGCCGTAAACGGTATGGACCCTGAAGGCGCGGTATCCGGTTCCGTCAATATCGAAACTAAAAAAGCTGCCGACGAAGGCAACCGCAAAATCGGTTTGGGCTGGTTCAGCAACAACCGCGCCCAAGGTACGTTCGATTTAGGTCAACGCTTCGGCGAAAACAAAGAATTCGGTGTGCGCGCCAATGGCAAACTGCGCCACGGCGACACCCCGCGCCACGGTTACAGCGAAGACAACAAAGAATTTGCCTTGAATGCCGACTATCGCGGCGAAAAACTGCGCGTGGCGTTCGATTCCATCTACGCAAAACGCAAAACCAACGGCGGCCGTGCGCGTATCCAAGATATTCAAAACGCCAACGGCCGCTTGTTTGACGCGCCTGAAGGCAAAGTGAATTTGGCGCCGAGCTGGCAGGCTCAAAACACGCGCGGTCAAACGAATATGCTGACTTTTGAATGGGATGCGTTTGAAAATGCCCAAATTACAGGCGGTATCGGCTACAACAATGCGCGCTATTACGGTAATTTCGCCTCTCCGACCGTTACAGACAGCGGTTTAACCTACAATTCCGGTCGCGCGCGCCTGACTGACCAGCGTTTCAAAACGCTCAGTATGAATCTGACTGCGCGCGGCGAATTTGAAACCGGTCCGGTAAGTCACAACTGGAGTGCCGCATTTGACCGTATCGACCGTAAACGCACCACTTATCAAGGCGCACGTCAAACACGAAGCAGCGTTATCGATCCGAGCCTTGATATTCCAACCCAATTGGCAAAATTGGATTCCAACTTAGGAACGGCATGGAGTGCAACGCCTTCAGTGGATACCGTGATCAAAGTAAACAGCTTGGCAGTATCCGACACACTGGGTTTTGCCGACAATAAATACCGCCTCACTTTGGGCGGACGTTTCCAAGCCGTCGAGCAGAAAGACAAATTAAACGGCCGCAAAGCAGATGCGAGCCGTTTCAGCCCGATGTTGATGGCGGCATGGGTTCCGCAGCCTGATTTGGTGGTTTACGGAAACTATATGGAAGATTTGGAGCCGTCCGTCATCCGTACTGATGAAGACCGTCATGTAACGATGGCAGATCCGCGCGTTAGCCGCCAATTTGAAGTCGGCGTACGTAAAAACTGGGGCGATTTCGTAACGACGCTGAACGCATTCCAAATCAAACGTCCGGGCTACTGGTTCGGTAAAACGACTTCAGGTACTGATTTTGCAACGCGCAAAAATGCGGGCTTGGCTTATAGCGGTTCTGAGCAAGGTATGGAACGCAGCCGCGGTATCGAGTTCAATACCTATGCCAACTTGTTGAACAAAACCCTGCGTCCGACTTTCGGTCTGATGTATCTGCAATCGACTGTAAAAGATTATCCGAATTTTGCCGACAATTTGGTTAACGGCGTACAAGTTGCCAACCCGCGCGTGATTGCCAAAGCAGGCGTGGAATGGGACACCCCGTTTGCCAAAGGCTTGACCTTGAACGGCAACGTTTCGTACTTCGGCAAGTCTTACCAAGACACGCAAAAAAAATACGCCTTCCCGTCCTATACCTTGGTTGACGTAGGCGCGCGCTACAAAACCAAGCTCGGCAAAAATACTTTAACTGTCAGCAGCTCGGTAGAAAACCTGTTTAACAAAAACTACTGGCAGGTTCAGCGCGGCCAATACGACCGCAGCTTCGCCGTCGTCGGTATGCCGCGTACTTACTGGCTGAAAGCGGAATTGGATTTCTAATCTGATTTCGGTTTGACCGTAATAGCAGGCCGTCTGAAAGGGAATGATAAAAAGCAAGAATTTGGTTTTTATCCCTTTTCAGACGGCCTGATTTTGATTGCCTTATGTTTTTTGCTTGAAAAATCTTACATGTTTTTTATGGATTTCACGCGAAACAAGGTTAATATTCCATTTTCACAATACATCATTCGAGAAGACATATGAAAAAATCCATCAAACTGACCTTGTGCGCCCTCGCACTCTCACTTTCCGTGCAAGCGCAAGCGGTTACCCATGCAGTGATTGAAACCAATATGGGCAACATCCAACTGGAGCTGGATGAAGTCAAAGCGCCGAAAACCGTGGCAAACTTTGTCAATTACGCCAAAAAAGGTTTTTACGACAACACGATTTTCCACCGCGTTATCGACAATTTTATGATTCAAGGCGGCGGATTTACCGAGAAAATGGTTCAAAAATCCACCGATAAAGCCATCAACAACGAAGCAGACAACGGCTTGAAAAACAACGTCGGCACCATCGCTATGGCTCGCACCGGCGATCCAAATTCCGCAACCAGCCAGTTCTTTATCAATACAGCCGATAACGACTTTTTGAATTTCAAAAGCAAAACCCCTCAAGGCTACGGCTATGCCGTTTTCGGTAAAGTCACTTCCGGCATGGACGTCGTCCGTAAAATCAGCAAAGTAAAAACAGCGACACGCGGCTATCATCAAGACGTTCCAACCGAAGCCGTGATTATCCGCAAAGTCAGCATCAAATAATTTTGATTGTTTGAATCCAAACAACAGGCCGTCTGAAACATTCAGACGGCCTGAATTTATTTATTTGATAATAAGCGGCAATTTGGGCGATAATTCAGCATCCACAATTTAAGGAGTCGATTATGCAAACCCGCCTGCCTTTTTTCGGTGTTGTCCGTGTCAGCGGCGAAGACAGAGCTTCATTTCTTCATGGCCAATTATCCAACGATATTAATAATTTAGCTTCCGGTCAGGCATGTTATGCCACATACAATACGCCTAAAGGCCGTGTGTTGGCGAATATGTTGGTCGTCAATCGAGGAGAAGATTTACTGTTGATCATGGCGCAAGATTTGACCGAAGCCATCGTCAAACGCCTGAGAATGTTTGTCTTGCGTGCAAAAGTCGTCTTCGAGCTGATGCCTGATTTGGCAGTAAGCGGCGAGTTGGCAGACAATGCAGAACCACATCCTGCTACCGAACCGCAACTGTCTTTTTCAGCCCAAATTCAAGAAAACACCGTAGAAATTACCTTGCCGCACACAGGCCGTCTGAAAATTTCAGCAGCCGAAAATGCAGCCGAATATCAAGCAGGAGCCGAAAACGCGTGGAACCTGCACGAAATCCGCAGCGGCTATCCGTGGATTTGCGCCGCAACCAAAGAAGCGGCTGTTGCCCAAATGCTCAACCAACACATCATTGGTGCAGTCCATTTCCGTAAAGGCTGCTACCCCGGCCAAGAAATCATCGCCCGCGCCCAATACCGAGGCCAAGTCAAACGCGGTCTGGCCGCATTAAGCGGCGATTCTTTAGAAGCCGCCGGTATTGCCATCAAAGTCGGCGAGGAAGAAGCAGGCGTTATTCTTAATACTGCACTCACAGAGCAAGGCAGCCTCAGCCTCGCCGTTATCAAGTTTTCCGCAGCAGAAGCAGCATTGACCGATGCAGACGGTAATGCTTTGAAACAGGAAGAACTGTTTTTTACGGTTGAGAAAGATTGATTGTCAGATGATTGAATAAAAAGCTTAAATATCAGCTTGAAATGAAAACAGAAAGGCCGTCTGAAATTCAGACGGCCTTTGATATTGAGTTTTGTTGGTACATGACCCAAGCTGCGTTTGCTGCTGACTGGATTACGGCATGGTTTGGAATCATTCGGTAGCAACAAAAACCGCGTGCGTGCGTACCGCACACACCCTACACCTTAATCTTAAGGTTTGCGTCGCCCGCAGGTAGGGTGTGTGGCGTAGCCACGCACGCGGTTGGTGGGAATGCAGGCTACGGCTTGCTATTTGTTAGATTTCCTCCGGTTGCAGTCCCGACACAACATCTGGCAATTCTCTTCAACCGTTTTCCCACCTTCACACCACGGTTTAATGTGATCGCCTTCCATTTCCGACAATTCAAATTTCTGTTCGCAGTGTGGGCAAATGCCGTCTTGTTTTTCGTAAATCTTCTGTTTGATGCTGTCTGAAAAAGCACGGATGTTCAAATACTTTTCATCGTGCGTTAGGACATATTGGTAAATCCCTTTTTTGTTTTCCACATCGTCGTCAGCAATCAGTTTGGCAATTTCCGCTTCCAATACGTCTTTATCCAAATCGGTATCTTTGAAACAGTTGTATAGGAATCCCCAAGGCTGCCCTTTCATCAGTTTGGTGCGCTTGAAGGGAAATTTCAGATTTACCCATTCAATCACATTTTTGAAATACAGCCATAAATCATCAGCATTCTTATCATGTTGGTGAACCGCCATATATTTGCAGACTGCTTCGTCTCCGTCTTGGTTGGCAATCCATCCGATAGCGGTTTCCAAATAGTCTTGGCGGATGGCTGTACCGTTCAAATAGTCTTTTCCGATTTGGTAGGCGGCGCAGTTGGTTTTGCTGAAATGGCGTTTGGCATCCGTTACCCAGTTGCCCGAATACACGGCGTTGCGCAATTCTTGGTTGGTTAGCCTCTCACCCGCAATATTGATGGTTTTGAACCAGTCCAGCTTTTCGCTGTCTGTTCCTTCACATTGGTATATGGTCAGTTCGTAATTTAAAATCTTCTCCTGTTCGTCTGCCTGCAAATTATGGAAGTAGCGCATCATATAGGCAAAATCGCCGTTCACATATTGGCAGATGGAAACAGTGCGCTGTTGCCCGTCCACGATTTCAAACGTGCCGTCATCGCGCACCGCCCAATACATCACATTGAGCGGAAATCCTTTCAATACGGTATCAATTACGGCATCGCGCTGTTTGTCTTTATAGACAAACTCGCGCTGATAGGGCGGGCGAACGTCCAGTTTTCCTTCATAAGCGCGCACGCCGTCTTCGTTGTTGTCGGTGTAGCCCGCCGCTTTTTTGGTTTCGCTGTCGTAGCCCGTCAGTTCGCGGATAGTGAGAGTGGTCATTTGGATTTTCATGATTATTTTCTCCTAATCATTATGCGTTTATACATCCCTTTCCCTTTTACAACAGGGGCATCATACCGGTCATGAACCTTCTTGATATATTCCAACAATCCGTCGCCCCCTCTATCGCTAGTTCCAATTATTTCAAACTGCTCGGGATTGTATTTATCCAAAAACGTAATCGGCACACCCATTACGCCATCGTAATCGCAGGGAATATCGGCAACTTTGGATACTTCGATGGCATCGTAGTTGTCGTATTGCGGATAATCGGCGGGGTTGTAGGTTCGGTACAGAATCAGTTCTTCATGGCGTTTGGCTATATCCAAGTTGGTAAACCAACAGATATTTCCCATACTTCGCCATTTTTGTCCCGTTTCATCCTGCCAATAGCGTGTTGCTTTTGGCTTATAATAATCAGGCACTTGGAATGCCATATCACCATTATGGTTGCCAAGCCATATTTTATTTTCTTTTAGCAAGGGAAAAATCTCTTTATAGGTAATGGCATTCTGATTGCCGATAATGATGAATTTCTTGCTATATTCAACCAACTGCGCCACATATTCCCGAAATAGCGAAAACGGTGGATTGGTTACGACGATATCAGCCTGTTTCAACAGTTCGATACATTCCTCACTGCGGAAGTCGCCATCGCCTTTCAGCGGTTTGACTGCTATTTCTTCGGGGGTGGGAATGCCGTTGCCGTCTTTGTCCCCTGTATATTCCAGCCAAACCGCCTGTTCGCTGTCGTTTTGGCTGAACAGGTCGCTGTTTTGGTTTTTGTAGCAGGTGGCAATCAGCTTTTTCAGGCCGAGATGCTCGAAATTGTAAGAAAAATAATGGAAGAAATTGCTGACGCGCGGGTCGTCGCAGTTGCAATAAACAGTTTTGTTTTTGAAATGGTGTTTGTAGTGCCGCAGCTCTTTTTCGATGTCGGAAAGCTGGGTGTAGAACTCATCGTTTTTGGCTTTGTTTGCCGCGTGAAGGGATTTGTTGCCTGCCATATCAAACCCCTTTAAAAGTA
>NZ_KV831707.1:133225-177337 GCF_001837185.1 Neisseria sp. HMSC064D07
GCTGTGCTGTGCTGTGCTGTGCTGTGCTGTGCTGCTATATCTGTGTCTGCTTTCATATGATGTTTCCTTGTCTTAATTTATTCAAACAGGCTGCCTGAAAACCCACTTTCAGGCAGCCTGAACTTTCCTACATTACAGCTTCTCTTTAACCCAACCTTCCACGCTTACCAGCATTTCAGGCAATTTATCGGCATCTGTACCGCCGGCTTGCGCCAAGTCAGGACGGCCACCGCCTTTACCGCCGACTTGTTCAGCTGCAAATTTAACCAGATCGCCTGCTTTGACTTTGCCAGTCAACGGTTTGGATACGCCGGCGCATAGGGAGACTTTGCCGTCGTTGACTGCGGCGAGTAATACGATGGCTTGTTCTGATTTGCCAGTCAAGTCGGTTACGATTTCGCGCAGGGCTGCGGCATCGGCTTCGATTTGTGCGGCAACGAGTTTGGCTGCGCCCAAGTCTTTTGCATCGTCCAAGAGTTTGGCGCCTGCGTGGACGGCGAGTTCGGCTTTGGCGCGTGCCAATTCTTTTTCCAATGCTTTGGCGTGTGCCGAGCCTGCTTGGATTTTTGCCAGTACGTCTTTTTCGGTTTGGGCTTTGGTTTCGGCAATAATGTCTTTAACCAAACGCTCTTGTTCTTGCGCCCATTTGAGTGCGTTCAGGCCGGTGATGGCTTCGATACGGCGTACGCCTGCGGCAATACCGCCTTCGCTGATGATTTTGAAGAGGCCGATGTCGCCGGTACGTGAAACGTGTGTACCGCCGCACAATTCGGTAGAGAAACCGCCCATTTGCAGTACGCGTACTTCGTCGCCGTATTTTTCGCCGAAGAGCATCATCGCGCCGGTTTTTTGGGCATCTTCCATGCTCATAATGGCTGCGTTGACGGCAACGTTGGCCAAAATGGCTTCGTTGACTCGGCGTTCTACTTCGGCGATTTCTTCGGCAGTGACCGCTTGAGGATGGGAAATGTCGAAACGGGTGGATTCGGCGGTAACCAAAGAGCCTTTTTGTTCAACGTGTTCGCCCAATACGTCGCGCAGGGCTTTGTGCATCAAGTGGGTCGCGCTGTGGTTGCGCATATTGGCATTGCGGATTTCGTCATCCACTTTGGCGGTAACGCTGTCGCCGACTTTCAGACGGCCTGAAGTCTGTACGCCGAATTGGCCGAATACGGCCGCTTTGATTTTTTGGGTATCGCGTACTTCAAAGCGGTTTTCGCCTGCGAAGATATAGCCGACGTCGCCGACTTGGCCGCCGGATTCTGCATAGAACGGGGTAAAGTCGATAACGACGGCACCTTCGTCGCCTTCGTTCAATTCGTTGACTTGCTCGCCGTTTTTGTAGAGGGCGAGGACTTTGGATTCGGTTTGGCGTTCGCTATAACCTTTAAACTCGGTGTCCTGACCTTCGTAAGGCAGTTGAGCGTTGGCTTTGAAGCTTTGTGCGGCGCGTGCGCGTGTGCGTTGGGCTTCCATCTCACGCTCGAAGCCTGCTTCGTCCAGTTCGATGCCCAGTTCGCGCGCCATGTCGGCGGTTAGGTCGTAGGGGAAACCGTAGGTGTCGTAGAGTTTGAAGATGTGTTCGCCGCCGATAACGAGTTTGCTGTTGGCGATGTTGTCCATCAAGTAGGTATTCAAGGCTTCGGCAAACGGTTTTTTCGCGTCGGGAATATGGGCGGTTTCCAAAGCAGCCTGCAAATCGATATACATGCCTTCGTTCAGGCTGCCTGAAACTCGAGGACGGATAACGATTTGCTTTTTGCTCGGAGCAACACGGGAAGCGGCGGTAAATTCCACACCATCTGCGGTTTTCAATGTCAGAGGTTTGCCTACACCGTCTTGCGGCAACAAGCTTTCCAGTTTCAGGAATTTCATGCCGTTGAGCACTTGGTTGAACAAGCCCATGCCTTTTTCCAGCGTTTCGCCGAAGCGGCTTTCTTCCGCGCGCAAGGCTTCCATAATCTGTGTCTGTTTCTCTTTCAACTCAGGATACGCGGCGCCCATTTCTTTCACCAAATCGGGCACGAGTTTGTAGAAAAACGCCTGTTTCTGGCCTAGTTTGTAACCGTGGCGCACGGCGCGGCGGATGATGCGGCGCAATACGTAGCCGCGGCCTTCGTTGGAAGGCAAGACACCGTCTGCAATCAGGAAGGAGCAGGATCGGATGTGGTCGGCGATGACTTTCAGGCTGGGTTCTTCCATGCTGAAAGCTGCGCCGGTTTCGCGGGCAACGGCTTTGAGCAGGTCTTGGAACAAGTCGATTTCGTAGTTGCTGTGAACATGCTGCATGACGGCGGCCATGCGCTCCAAGCCCATGCCGGTATCGACGGAAGGCTTAGGCAGTGGATTCATATTGCCTTGTTCGTCGCGGTTGAACTGCATAAATACGCAGTTCCAAATTTCAATCCAGCGGTCGCCGTCTTCTTCAGGGCTGCCCGGAATGCCGCCCCAGATTTCTTCGCCGTGGTCGTAGAAAATTTCGGAGCAAGGGCCGCAAGGGCCGGTGTCGCCCATTTGCCAGAAGTTGTCGGATGCGTATTTCGCACCTTTGTTGTCGCCGATGCGGACGATGCGTTCGGCAGGCATACCGATTTCGTTCAACCAGATGTTGTAGGCTTCGTCGTCTTCTGCGTAAACGGTTGCCAACAGTTTGTCTTTAGGGATGTTCAACCATTCGGGGGAAGTCAGGAATTCCCAAGCGAAGTGGATCGCATCGCGCTTGAAGTAGTCACCGAAGGAGAAGTTGCCCATCATTTCAAAGAAGGTGTGGTGGCGGGCAGTGTAGCCGACGTTTTCCAAGTCGTTGTGTTTGCCGCCTGCGCGTACGCATTTTTGCGCGGTAGTGGCGCGGTTGTACGGGCGTTTGTCAAAGCCGAGGAATACGTCTTTAAATTGGTTCATACCTGCGTTGGTAAACAGCAGGGTCGGGTCGTCGTGTGGCACGAGCGAGGAGGAGCGGACGATGGTGTGGCCTTTAGATTCGAAAAATTTCAGGAATTTCTGGCGTAGTTCGGTGGTTTTCATAATGTCTCGATAAAATTTTTACAAGGATTTCAGACGGCCCGGACGGCGCGTTGCGATTAAAAACGAATGGGCGTTATCTTACCGCAAAACCATATTTCAAGCTATCGGCAGAAAGGTTTTAAGTTGGCTGCAACCCGTATTTCAGACGGCCTTAAGTGGGGCAATATCTTTTAACAATGAAGCCTATCCGCTCGGGCTTGCCTGCTTTATAATGCCTCTCTATTTTCAACCGGATACGCAAGGAATGATAATGACCAAACATCTGCCCCTCATCGTACTGACTGCGCTGGCATTGGCCGGCTGCGGCGGCTCGGACAAAACTTCTGCCGACAAGGCGGCTCAAACCGATAATCAAAAGGTATTGAGCATTTACAACTGGTCGGAATATGTCGATCCCGAGACGGTTGCCGCGTTTGAGAAGAAACACGGTATCTCAGTAACTTATGATGTATATGACAGCGATGAAACGCTGGAAAGCAAGGTATTGACCGGCAAGTCGGGTTACGACATCGTGGCTCCTTCCAATGCGTTTGTCGGTAGGCAGATTAAGGCAGGTGCGTATCAGAAAATCGACAAATCCCTGATTCCCAACTATAAAAACTTGAATCCTCAGTTAATGAAACTGATGGAAGGCGTTGATCCGAACCACGAATATGCCGTTCCGTTTTATTGGGGTACTAACACCTTCGCTATCAATACCGAGCGTGTGAAAAAGGTTTTGGGCACGGATCAGCTGCCGGACAATCAATGGGATTTGGTGTTTAACCCCGAATACACGTCCAAACTCAAGCAATGCGGCATCAGCTATTTGGACAGTGCAGCGGAGATTTATCCTATGGTATTGAACTATATGGGTAAAAATCCAAACAGCAGCGAGACGGCGGATATTAAGGCGGCTACGGAAGTTTTGAAGAAAAACCGTCCGTACATCAAGCGTTTTACTTCATCCGGTTTTATCGATGATTTGGCGCGCGGCGATACTTGTGTAACGATTGGTTTTGGCGGCGATTTAAACATTGCCAAACGCCGTGCTGAAGAAGCAGGCGGTAAGGAAAAAATCCGTGTGATGATGCCGAAAGAAGGTGTGGGGATTTGGGTGGATTCGTTTGTGATTCCGAAAGATGCGAAACATGTGGCCAATGCTCATGCGTATATCAATGATTTCTTAGATCCTGAAGTTGCGGCAAAAAACGGCAATTTTGTTACTTATGCGCCATCTAGCAAACCGGCTCAAGAGCTGATGGATGAAGAGTTTAGAAACGACAATACGATTTTCCCGACTGACGAGGATTTGAAAAACAGCTTTATTATGGTGCCTATCCAACCGGCGGCATTGAAATTTATGGTCCGTCAATGGCAAAGCGTGAAAGCAGGGACATAAGCTGATTTAAACGTATTAAGGCCGTCTGAATGGTGTAATCGAAATCCTTGATTTCGTTTTACGGCTGTTCAGACGGCCTTTGGTTTGTGTCAGATTGGCTTTGATAAGGTTTAAAAACAAAGGGCGTGTCTATCAATCACGCCCTTTGTGTTTGTTTCAGACAGCCTTAGAATTTCACGCCTTTATGCAGGGCAACAATGCCTGCGCTCATGTTGTGGTAATCCACGCTGTCAAAGCCTGCGTCCAGCATCATTTGCTTCAAGGTTTCTTGGTCGGGGTGCATACGGATGGACTCGGCGAGGTATTGGTAGCTGTCGGCATCTTTGGCAATCAGTTTGCCCATAATCGGCAACAGTTTGAAAGAGTAGAGGTCGTACACGCCTTCCAAAGGTTTGTACACTTTGGAGAATTCCAACACCAGCAGGGTGCCGCCCGGTTTCAACACGCGGTACATTTCTTTCAGCGCGGCATCTTTGTGCGTCATGTTGCGCAGACCGAATGCGACGGAAACCAGATTGAAATAGTTGTCGGGGAACGGCAATTTTTCAGCATCTGCCAACGATACGGGCAGAATCATGCCTTCGTTGAGCAGGCGGTCGCGGCCGACCGTCAGCATGGAGGAGTTGATGTCTGTCAGCCAAACTTCGCCTTCTTTGCCCACACGTTTCGCCCAGCCTCGGGACAAATCGCCAGTACCGCCGGCGATGTCCAATACTTTGTCGCCTTTTTTCAGACGGGCGGTATTGATGGTGAAATGTTTCCAAACACGGTGCAGACCGCCGGACATTACGTCATTCATAATGTCGTAGTTTTTTGCCACGGAGTGGAAGACTTCGGCAACTTTGCCTGCTTTTTCGTCTTCGTCAACGGTAGAGAAGCCGAAATGGGTTTTGTGGTCGCTCATAGTGTCTGCCTTCTTAAAATAATACGGATTCAGATATCGAATACGTCGAAATCGCCAACCACTTTCGACGCGGGAAATATAGTTTGTGCCTGCCGCTCCAGCATCAGGCGTTGTTCTTCTTCGGTATAACGTGCGCTGATGTGGGTCAGGTAAAGTTGTTTCACATTGGCTTGCAAGGCCAGCTTGGCGGCATCGGATACGGTCGAATGGAATACTCGTTCCGCTGTCTCTTCATCGCCTGCCGCAAAGGTTGCTTTATGCACCAAAACGTCTGCATTTTGCGCGGCGCACACTGCCTGCGGACAGGCTTTGGTATCGCCGAAGATGGCTACTACCCGTCCTTTTTTTGGCGGGGAGAGGAATGCTTTGCTGTCAATGATTCTGCCGTCGTCCAATGTTACGGCTTCGCCTTTTTTCAGACGGCCTTTCCGCTGCAACCTCCGCTACCGCAGGAATGTGTGCGTTTGGGTTTTAAATCTTCGGCACTTTGCGTTCTGGACGCGCCGGCTTTTTCGAGGCGGTTGAGATAGTCTTGCCAAAGAGCGTCTTGATTGTGTGCCAGTCGGTAGAGATAGTCCCAATCGTAAAGGCCGCTGTCGTGGCCATCTGAAAAAGTAATTTTCAAGGCGTATTGGCCGACGGGGTCTAAATCGGTAATGCTGACTTCGGCTTTGCCTGTTTGCAAGACATCTTGACCTGGACCGTGTCCACGCACTTCCGCGCTGGGCGAGTACACGCGCAGGTATTCGGCAGGAAGGCTCTTGGCACCGTCAACATAGACCAAAGTCAGTACGCGCCGCTCTTGCTGGAGGCGGATTTCTTGTGGGATTTTATCGGCTTGGGTCATGTCATGCTCCGTTCTTTTTACGCAAATAGGCAACGCGTACAGAAAAAATACCGCCAAGTACGGCAAACAGCACGATTGCGTAGAGTGAAAACCGTACCAGGATCACTTGCGTGTCCGCTGTCAGCCCCAAAGGCAGCAACATGACGGCAACGAACAGTAAAAACGCGGCTAACATGGCGGCAATGCTGGCAAAAGCATAGCGGGTATTAGCTGCTATTTGCGGATGTTTGGTCATATTGGATAGCTTGCCGTAGGGTGGTGAGGCGGTATTTTATCAGCTTTTTGGTGCTTCATGCCGTCTGAAAACGGCTTTATTTCCATAAATAAAGTGTAATGGCGCGCCTGTCTTCGCCTTCGGGCATTAAGCGGATGCTGCTGCCTTTGCTTCCGTTGACACGGATAATGATGCCGCCCGCCTGCCGCTCGATAATGTCGAGTTGGGTGTCGCGGTTCATGCGGTAGTTGTAGCGTTCGCATTGTTTCAAGCACCAAAAATCCTGCCAATGGATAAAATATTTTTGTCCGGATTCGATGGCCAGCGTTTCGCCGCCTTTGACGATGAAGTAAGGATAATCGGGTTTTTGCGTGCTGAATGTCCATTCGGCCGTTCTGTCTTTTCCGTTTTGACGGTATTCGAACACGGCACGGTAGTCAGTGTAGTATTCCAATGGCTGTAAAGGAAACAGCGCAAATTGGCGTTCGGTCAGGAGGCGGTTTGGGTCATTATCTTTATCTAAGATTTTGACGTCTCTGATTTCTTTTGTGTCCTGATACAGTTTGAACGAACGCATTTTGACCGGAGGCAATTGTTCTGAGAACGCGATGCTGACCGGATTGCCGGTCATTTCATAATGCGGCATAGGGTCGGGACGTTCGCTGTGGAAAACCGGCGAAGCGAAATTGCCTTGCGGATAGGTGATGTAAGGCCGGGTTTTGCGGTTGGAAATTTCATCAGCATAAACAATGGCATGACCATGACAGGCATCTTGATAAAACGAGCGGCTGAGGTCGGAGAGAGGGCGGTTTTTTTGGCAGAGGCTGTTGAATCTGCTGTCGCCCTGATTGATGCTTAGCGCGATTTGTTTGCCTTGCGATTCAAATGCGGCTCCGGCCTCGTCGATATTTTGATCGAGTAAGGAGAGACGGTGGTAAATCGCCGTCATCAGGTTGTCCAGCTGATGTTGGGCAGGAAGGTGGTCGTTGATTTTTTCGTTTGGCGGGTGCTGGCCGGTGCTGACGTTTTCATGCACGCCTTTATAGGCATAACCGGCTTTGCGCGTGCGGTCTGATGGGCGTGGACCTGTATAAAAGGGATTGAGTGTATTGTGTTCGTCATGTCCGTCGTCAGGGTTTTGCAGCAGATAGCGGGCATGATTGCGTGCGGCGCGTTCGAGTGTGACTGAGTGCGCCAGTGCGGGCAGATTGGCTGAGGCGCGGAGGAAGTTTAAATACGCCAAGGCGTCAAAATCGGCAACGGCAGTACGATTTTGCGGCGATTGGGCGTAGATGAGCTGGTCTTCGGAATAGCGATGGGTTTCGTAGTATTGGAATATGCCGAGGGCGACGGCAAAACCGCCCAGCCAGTAAAGAATGTGTTTCATTATATGTACTGCGTTCAGACGGCCTTGAGCTACGGCTCTTTCCCCTTGAAACTCATGCCGTTAAATGATTATTTTGATAGCGGCTTGACTTGGAATGCTTCAGGATGGGATTTGAAATATTCGACAGCGATAAATCCGCCGCCAATAATAATCAAGAGGGCAATGGCCATGCCGATCATCGCTAAAATGAATTTGTCCATATTTGTCCGTTTGAATGAAGGCCGTCTGAAACACTTGAAAGCGTTCAGACGGCCTTAAGTCAGGTTAATTAACGTTCGATTTGCGATACGTCGCGTACTGCGCCTTTATCGGCGGAAGTCGCCATCGCGCCGTAGGCACGCAGGGCTGCGGAGACGTAGCGGTCGCGGTTTTCCGGTTTCCACGCTTTGCTGCCGCGTGCTTCCATTTCGGCGCGGCGTGCGGCAAGCTCTTCATCGGAAATGACAAGGTGGATGCTGCGGTTTGGAATGTCGATTTCGATGGTATCGCCTTCGTGTACCAAACCGATTGCGCCGCCTTCTGCCGCTTCAGGCGAAGCGTGACCGATGGACAGGCCGGAAGTACCGCCGGAGAAGCGTCCGTCGGTCAGAAGGGCGCATTCTTTGCCCAAACCTTTGGATTTCAGGTAAGAAGTCGGGTACAGCATTTCTTGCATGCCCGGGCCACCTTTAGGGCCTTCGTAGCGGATGATGACGATGTTGCCGGCGACGATTTGGTTGCCCAAAATGCCTTCGACTGCGTCTTCTTGGCTTTCAAACACGCGGGCGCGGCCGGTAAATTTGAGGATGCTCTCGTCCACGCCTGCGGTTTTCACTACGCAACCGCGCTCGGCGATATTACCGAACAATACTGCCAAACCGCCGTCTTGTGAGTAGGCATGTTCGACATCGCGGATACAGCCTTTTTCGCGGTCGAGGTCGAGGGTTTTCCACATACGGTTTTGTGAGAATGCTTGAGTGGTGCGCACGCCGCCTGGAGCCGCTTTGAAACGCTCGATGGCATGGGTGTTTTCAGGGTTGGTCACGTCCCATTTTTCAATCGCGTCTTTCAGTGTCGGCGCGTGGATGGTGTACACGTCGGTGTGCAGTTTTCCTGCTTTATCCAATTCTTTCAGGATGGCGAAGATGCCGCCTGCGCGATGCACGTCTTCCATATAGTAGTCGTGGTTGTTTGGCGCGGTTTTGCAGATGCAAGGTACAACGCGGCTCAGGCGGTCGATGTCTGCCATTTTGAAGTCGACACCGGCTTCGTTGGCAACGGCCAACAGGTGCAAAATGGTATTGGTAGAGCCGCCCATGGCGATGTCCATGGTCATGGCGTTTTCAAACGCTTTTTTGGTGGCAATGCTGCGTGGCAACACGGTTTCGTCATCTTGCTCGTAGTAGCGTTTGGTGATTTCGACAATCATGCGGCCGGCTTCGAGGAACAATTCTTTGCGGCCTGCGTGGGTAGCCAGATAAGAACCGTTGCCCGGCAGGGAAAGGCCGAGTGCTTCAGTCAGGCAGTTCATGGAGTTGGCGGTAAACATGCCGGAGCAGGAGCCGCAAGTCGGGCAGGCGTTTTGTTCGACTTCTTCGACTTGTTTGTCGCTGATATTGTCGTCAGCCGATTCGATCATGGCATCAATCAAGTCCAAACGGCGTTCGGGCTGAATATTGGCCACGCCGATAACTTTACCGGCTTCCATCGGGCCGCCGGAAACGAAGATGGTCGGAATGTTCAGGCGCATGGCGGCAATCAGCATACCCGGGGTGATTTTGTCGCAGTTGGAAATGCAGACCAGCGCGTCGGCGCAGTGGGCGTTTACCATGTATTCGATGGAGTCGGCAATCAGGTCGCGGCTGGGCAGGGAGTAGAGCATACCGCTGTGACCCATGGCGATACCGTCGTCAATGGCGATGGTATTGAATTCTTTGGCAATGCCGCCGGCTTTTTCGATTTCACGGGCAACCAGTTGACCCATATTGTGCAGGTGCACATGGCCCGGGACGAATTGGGTGAAGGAGTTGGCAATGGCGATAATCGGTTTGCCGAAGTCGGTTTCCATGACGCCGGTCGCACGCCACAATGCGCGCGCGCCTGCCATATTGCGGCCGTGGGTAGAGGTTTTGGAGCGGTATTCAGGCATTTTTGTTCCTTTGTTTTATGCTGAGGCCGTCTGAAATAGGCTGGTTGGTTGGCGGCCTGTTGTAGAAATAACTCGGTATTTTATACCAATTACGAGCGATGAAGCACGCTATTTTGTAATAAAACTAAACTGTATTTGCTTCACCTGAATTTGCTGCTCATTTTTTCAGACAGCCTGAAGTTTTCTTAAGATGAAACGCTGTCTTTCTTAGTTGCAAAAGATGATGGCATCAAAAAGTGATATGATAGGGAACTTCTCACATTTCTAAGGATAAGACAATGAAAAAAATCATGTTTGCATTGTGTTCAGCCATGCTGGCTTCTGCTGCGTCTGCCGCTGTTTATAAAGTGGACGAATTCCATGCTAATGCCCGCTTTGCCATCGACCATTTCAACACCAGCACCAACGTTGGCGGTATTTATGGTTTGACCGGTAATTTGGAATTTGACCGTGCCAAACGCCAAGGCTCTATCGATATCGTATTGCCTTTGTCCAAACTGCAAACCGGTTCTGACCACTTTACCCAGCATTTGAAATCTGCCGATATTTTCAATGCAGACAAATACCCTGAAATCCGTTTTGTATCCACCAAATTCAATTTCAACGGCAAAAAACTGCTTTCCGTTGACGGCAACCTGACCATGAACGGCAAAACTGCGCCGGTGAAACTCAAAGCCGACAAATTCAACTGCTACCAAAGCCCGATGTTAAAAGCAGAAGTGTGTGGCGGCGACTTCAGCACCACCATCGACCGTACCAAATGGGGCTTGGATTATTTGGTAAGTGCCGGTATGAGCAAAAAAGTTAACATCAATATCCAAATCGAAGCAGCCAAACAATAATCCTGCTTGATTTTAAAATAAAGGCCGTCTGAACAGGTAAGGCAGAAATCGTTGATTTCGTTTATCCCTGTTCAGACGGCCTTATGATTAAAGACGTTTAGGATTCTTTATTTTTATCGGCTTTGGCTGCCCAATAAGTTGCCAGAAGCGAGCCGGAGATATTGTGCCACACGCTGAACAATGCGCTGGGAACGGCAACAACCGGCGCGGCGGCAAAGTGTGCGGCGGCAAGCGCGGCGCCTAAGCCTGAGTTTTGCATACCGACTTCGATGGCCAGCGTTTTTTGTGCATCATAAGGCAGGCCGGTCCATTTGGCGGCAAAGAAGCCGAGCAGATAACCGATGCCGTTGTGGAGTACGACAACCGCGAAAATCAGCAGGCCGCTTTCAATAATCTTGCCTTTGCTGGCGCCGACTACCGCGCCGATAATCAGTACGATGGCGGCAACGGAAACCAGTGGCAGCGCGTCGGTCAGTTTTTCAGTTTTGTTGCCCAAGACTTTATGGACAATCAAGCCCAAAACGATGGGGAACAAAACCATTTTGACGATGGACATCAACATACTGCCCGCTTGTATTTCCAGCATTTCACCGGCAAGCATCAGGAAGATGGCGGGGGTCAGCAATGGGGAAATCAGGGTGGAAACCGATGTAACGGCAACCGACAAAGCCACATTGCCGCGCGCCAGATAAGTCATTACATTGGAAGCCGTACCGCCCGGGCAGCAGCCGACCAAAATCACACCGACTGCGATTTCGGCAGGCAGGTTCAACAGCTTGGCCAGCAGATAGGCGGTTGCTGGCATGATGGCGAATTGTGCAATCACGCCGATGATGACGGCTTTGGGATGTTTGAACAAAATGTCAAAGTCGGAGGGTTTAAGGGTCAAGCCCATACCGAACATGATGATGCCCAGAAGCCAAGGAATGTAAGGGCCGACCCATTTGAAGGTATCGGGTGCGAAAAAAGCGATACCGGCAAAGAGCGCAGCCCAAAGGGAAAATGTTTTTCCAATAAAGTTGCTGATTTTATTGAGGATACTCATGATAATATGTTGTGAAGTTGTTTTTAAGGGAAGTCAAGGATACACGTCTTAACCTTAATTTGCAAAATGACTTAAAAATAAACCAGGCCGTCTGAAAATAGAGATTGATTTTCAGACGGCCTGCAATTTGTATTTATGATATAGACAGTATTACTCTTTTGATAAAATATTGCGCAGCCATCGGGCGGCAGGTGCGATTTCTCCGGCGAGCATACCGGTTTCGATTTGGCCGCTGTGTTTGATGACATCGGCCGCCGCACCATGCAGCCATACGCCGGCGCAGGCGGCTTGGAATACCGGAATGCCTTGTGCCAGCAGGCTGCCAATCATGCCGCTCAAGACATCGCCGCTGCCGGCGGTGGCCAAACCGGCATTGCCGCTGGTGTTGGTATAGGTCATGCCGTCAGTTGCGGCAACTAATGTATGATGGCCTTTCAATACGACAGTCGCGCCATATTTTTGGCTGATTTCGGTTACGGCTTTGGGTCTGTCGGTTTGAACTGATTGAGTATTGGTACCGAGTAGGCGGGCGGCTTCGGCCGGATGAGGTGTCAGGATGATATGTTTGTACGATTTGAGGCGTTCGGCCAATTCGGGAGAACGGGCCAGCAGTGTCAAGGCATCTGCATCGAGCAATAAAGGCTGGTCATGGTGTGTAGACAGGATTTGTGGCAGCAGCTGATCTGATAATCCGTCCAAACCGAATCCGCAGCCGATTACCCGTGCGCTGACATCGTTGCGCTCCATCAGTTGGGCCGCAGTGGCGAGCATGATTTCAGGGCGTTCGGGAATGATGGCAAAAGGCAGCGTGGCTTGGTTGAAACCCACCCAAACCTTGCCGCATCCTTGATACATCGCGGCTGTGGCTGCCAAAACCACTGCGCCGCTCATTCCCGTTGCGCCGCCGATAATGGCAAGCGTGCCGTATGTGCCTTTGTGCGATTCTTGGGCGCGGGGGCGGAATACGTCGGGAAATGCTAAGGCCGTCTGAAAAGCTTGAAGCGATTCAGGAAGCGTGTAGATGGGCTGCATGGCGTAACCTTCCAAGATAAGAAATTTAATTTTAAATCAGAAAGTAAAAGGTAATGAAGCAAAAAATAAAAGTTTGGGACGCACCTACGCGCCTGTTCCATTGGCTCTTGGTGTTATTGATGGGATTCATGTGGTACAGCGCAACCCAAGGCGGCGATATGCTGGTATGGCATTTGCGCGGCGGTTTGTTGATGCTGGCGTTGGTGGTTTTCCGCTTGTGCTGGGGGATATGGGGCAGCGATACGGCAAAATTCTGCCGATTTGTGCGTCCGTTCTCCGAAATCCGCCGCTATACGCAAGGCCGAATGTCTGAAGACGAATTGGTCGGCCACAATCCTTTGGGCGCGCTGATGGTCATCGCTTTATTGGCCGCCTTGGTTTTTCAGACGGCCACAGGTTTATTTGCCGCCGATGAAAATACGTTTACCAATTCCGGCTTTTTAAATCATTTGGTCAGCGAACACGCCGGTACGCTGGCGCGAAAAATCCATGTCAATTTCTTTAATGTTTTAGCTGTTTTGGCGGGTGTACATATCGCGGCTGTTTTGCTGTATCGCTTTGTGAAAAAACAGGATTTGATTACGCCGATGATGAGTGGCTTTAAAACTATTGATGCCCAACAGCCTAAATTGGCAGGAATGGGACAACTGCTTGCCGCTTTGTTGGTAGCGATTGTGTTAGTGTGTGCAATATGGATGTTGCGCGGCTGATGTTTTAAAACGGATACCAAAAACAAACCGACCCCGATAGCCGAAATGGCTGTTGGGGTCGGTCTCTTTTTAGGGTTTAAAAGATGATGTTCAGACGGCCTTAACGCAGCGCAAGATGCTGTGGCCGCGGCCGATGCCGTCTGAAATTTCCGCTACTTTCAACCCGGCTTTTTCAACGCAACGGATCAGGTCTTCAGAATGGAAGATTTTGCTGTTGCCGTTGGCCATGGCAGTGAAATACAGGCTGGTCATGGTCAGGCAGTAGGCAGCGGTTTCGTAGCGTTGTCTGTCCCAGAAAGGCTCCATGATGTAGAGGCTGGTGTTTTCGCTCATAGATGCAGCGGCGCGTTGAAGAATGCTGGTGGCTTGTTCTTCGGTGAAGCAGTCTAGGAATTGGCTCATCCAGATCGCGTCAAAACCGGTCGGGAACGGAATCTCAGGATCAAGCAGATTGGCCGGATGGGCGTGGATACGGTCTGCGCCGTTTTTACCTTTGGTTGCTTCGCGCATCAAGCCGATTTGTTGCGGCAGATCCATGATGGTTACTTCGACTTCGGCATTGTGGTTGACGCATTGTTCCGCCCAGCGGCCGGTATTGCCGCCGACATCGAGCAGTTTTTTAACCGGTTTGGCGAACACGGTGTTGAGTGCTTCGGCGAAGGAGTTGTCGGAATAATAATGGTCGAATGCAAACCATTTTTCTTGCGCGATGCTTGGCAATGAAGACAAGCCTTCGTAAATGGTTGGCCAGTCGCCGAATACTTTCAGGCCTTCAGGCTTGCCGGTTTGCAGGGTTTTTTCTAAATCAAACATGCCTTGGTAGCAGATTTCCTGTGTGAAATCCATGTTGACGCGGGCCATTTTGTCTTTGAGGACAAACCAACCGGCCTTACTGATGAAATAGCGGTTGTCGCGAGTCAAGACAGTGCCGATAGACAGCGAAGCTTCCAGCAGGACTTGTGCCGCGTAGTTGCTGATTTTCGCTTTTTCAGCAATTTCGGCTTGAGTGAGGCCGTCTGGATGGTCGTTCAGCAAGTCCAGAATGCCAAATTTCACCATCAGGCGGGAAACTTGGAACACAATCGGTGCAAAAGCGATTTCTTGAGCCAGACGTTGAGCCTCGCCTGCGGACTGGTGTTCGTGGGAATAGCGTTGTTCTAGGGCAGGGAAGAGTTGCATATTGTTGGTTTTCCACTAAAAAGTTAATAGGTATATTCAGACGGCCTCAAACACAATCCGTCCTGATGCACAAGGATGCTCTCCGTTGTTAATTTTAAAGCTCAGTTTGTTTTTGCCTTCATCGTATTTCAGTTCTACCGACACTTCATCATGAGGACGGATAAACTGCTGATATTTTAGATTTTCGATGCGGATGACACGCTGTTTGCCCCATGGCTTGGGCGCAAACAGGTTGCGTACCCACTGCAACTCGACCACGCCGGGAACCAGCGGGAAGGTGGCAAAATGGCCGCCGAAATAAACCAAATCCAAGGGCACGCGGCCGATAAAAGTTTCGGTATTGGTTTCATCGTCAGATGATGTTTTCGACCAAACGGGAGAAGTTTGGGCAACGGTAAAGGCCGTCTGAAAATCCGACGCGGCTATTTTGGCTTGGGCATTGCGCGGCAGGTTGTCGGTAAAACGCCAGTAACGCGGCAGGGCGATGGTGTCCTGCGTGGCGGCCAGATGGCGTTTGAGCGTATCTGCGACCGCAGCGCGGCCTTTCTCGCGCAAGGCAGAGATACCGTCTGCGTTCAATGCTGCCCATATGGCAATGCGTTGATGTTGGGGATGGCGGCCGCAATGGGCATCGGCAATCCAAGGGTGTTGTAAAAGTTCGTGTTCGATTTGGGTCAGCGACACGCGTTTGTCCTCAAATTTAATAATACGGTCTTGGCGACCGAGTAACAGAAAACCGTCATCTTGCGGCTCGATCAAATCGGCGGTTTGGCGGCGCTCGGGCGACCAAGGCGAAGAAGCCCAAAGTGCGCCTTCTTCGTTTTGCCCGATTTCCACACCCTTAAAAGGCTGCCATTCTTGGCGTTCGCAACGAGAGGCAATCACGCCGGTTTCGGTACTGCCATAGACTTCAAACGGGCGCACGGCAGCCTGTTGCAGCAAATCCGCCGTGGTTGCGGGCAATGCGCCGCCGGCCGAGACAATGCCTGCAATTTTATGGCCGATACTCTGCCAGTTGCGGTTTTCACCCAAGCGGTTGAGTACGGCCGGACTGGCAATCCAAACCACTTTATCGTGTGCGGCTGTGCTGGAAAGTAGGTTTTCCGGATAAACCGCCTGCTGTCGCTCCATAGTCCAAACCATTGTCAGCGCGAGTGCGAAGCGGAATGTGAAGCCGTAAAGATGCTGCGGAATCACGCTGCCGATCACGGTTTCACCGTGTTGTCCAAATGGCAGCGTATTTGCCAAAGTCAGGGCTTCTGCCTGCATTTGCGCGGCGGTTTTCACAATAATCTGCGCTTCGCCGCTGGAACCTGATGTTTTCAGCCATGCTTCGGCATGGTCGGGAATCAGATGGTTTTCAGGATAGGTGTTCAGTCCTTCCGATTCTGTTTGAGTCAATACATCAGGCAAGTGCCATATGTTCAGGCCGTCTGAAGATAGCTTTTTATCTGTTGAATCTGTTAAAAACGCCTCTGCCGTTTTCCCCCACTCCAAATTGTCTTGCGCCAAATTGGGCAGCAATAAAACCTTTCCACCAGAATGCCACACTGCCAACACGGCACAGGCAAACAGCGCGGCATCGTCAAACCACAACGCGGCAGTTTGCACGCCTGCCTGTTTCAGACGGCCTGACAGATGAAAAACCGCACGGTTGAAATCAGCACGCGTCCAATTCGGATGCGTGGCGATAAGGTCGTGTTGGGGTAGGTCGGGGGATAGGATTTGGGTTAGGTTCATGGATGAATCCAGCAGTTGCTGCTATCACTATCAAAAAATTGAATGTTGATATTTCCAAAGTGTCTCTGAAGAGTAGTATTAATATACTGACAATAATCTTGGTTATTATTATAAACAGAAACAGCAATATTTCTTATTCCGCAATTTCTTAATTTTTCCAATAAATGTAGGTCTTGTGAACCTATGCCCCATCCATAGATCACTAAACTATCTTTGGGTTCTGGTAATACTTCTCTGTAAATAGTCGAAAAATAAAAGCTATTATGAATAGAATTTATTTTTTGATTTGCTGTTCCTTCACTGATGAATAATGGAACAGTTTCCCCACGATTCCAGCCGTCAAGTATTAAATCGAGCAAACCAATTCCATTGTTTTCTATTTTATATTCAGAGCCATAGAATTTCTTTCCTAACGCTAAATTGCCATGAAGATAAAATACAAGTGAAGTAAATCTATTTCTATTGATAGGCTCTCTAAATCTTTTCCAATTTTCATCAAAATTTCTATTTATAAAACAATCTTTTAAGGAGAATCCATCATTAATGTTTAAACCATGCATTAATGCCCAATATACAATTAAATCGTAATTTAGGGAAATAATGGTATCAAATTGCTTGATAAAGTTATAAATGTTGTTTAAGAAAGGTTCTACTTCCTGATAACTTGGATGTATGCTTCTTACGGTTGCTATTAAGCCATTTCTTATTTCTTCATATACTTGACTGAGATCGGTATTATTTATTCGCAAAATTTGATTTACATTGTGGGCTTGCCAAATTCTACGTAGAATTAATTCAAAATCATAGGTTTCAAAAAAATTAAATAATCTATTTATACGTTCATTATTTAATAAATTATTGTTAAAAGCATGCTGTAGTAAAGACTGATAATTAAATTGTCGGTTAACTGCAATACTTGCCCCATTCCCTAGAATTAAGGTTGATCGATTATACTGTGCACGAATATCATCCCAATCTTCTATTTGACACATATGATTACCTTTCTTTAATTAATTATAAGAAAATAAGTCTAGTTATTAGACTTTTATTTAAAACCTATCATGATCACTTCTCCATTTGTAAGTGAATGGAGTTGGCATGTGAATGCATATCATTATTTTGTCAGTATGGACACCATTTTTTCAGACGACCTACACTTTCAATACAATTTTCCGATACACCCACTCTCCGGCAAACAAAAGCCCCATCAACACATACGACACGATGCCCGTATAAGCCGCCCACCAATCGTAATATTGCAAGCCTGCCAAAATGGCGGCGGTTGCGCCGTTGAAGATAAAGAACGCGCACCAGATTTGCGTAACGCGCCGAGTGTGGCGCACGCCTTCGGGGGGAAGGTTGGGATGTTGCAATCGGGCGAGGCGTTCGATGACGGTTTGTTTGGCAAACAGGCTGTCGCCGAAAACGGCAAGCATCAGCGCGTTGACGGCAACGGGATACCAATACATCGAGTCAGGCCGTCTGAAAACCAGTACCGCCGCAAAAAAAGCAGCAAGGATAATCGCCGTAATGCGTTGGGCTGTGGTTTGCGGCATGGCGGCGCGTATCAGCCATAACACACACATGGCCGCGGCAAGCCAGAAAAATGCGCCGTTTTCCCTGCCGTAATACCATAGGAGCGGATAGGCAAGGCTGGCAAGGGTCAGTAGGAGTTTTCCTAGTATTTTCATGGTTGCGATTGATTTTCAGACGGCCTTGCCGATTGACAAGGCCGTCTGAAAATATGCTGATTCAAAGAGGAATCAGGAATCTTGTTGTACTTTCAAAACCGCTTGAACCACGTCTTCTACGGTGCGCACGTTGCGGAAGTCTTCGGCTTGCAGTTTGCGGCCGGTTTCGCGTTTGATGTGGTCGATAAGGTCGATAGCGTCGATGCTGTCGATTTCCAAATCTTCGTAGAGGTTGGTTTCGGGTTTAATGCGTTCCGGTTCGATTTCAAACAGGTTAACCAGTGCATCGGTCAGCAGGGTGCGTACTTCTTGTTCGGTCATCTTCTCTCTCTCCCTTATGCTTGGCGGCTCTTGACGAACTCGGCCAGAGTTTTGACGTTGGCGAAGTTTTCGCGCAGGTTGTCGTTTTCACCGTCGAGCTGGAAGCCGAAGGTTTTTTGTACGGCCAAACCAAGTTCCAATGCATCAACCGAATCCAGACCCAGGCCGTCGTCGCCGAAAAGCGGATCTTCGCTGCCGATGTCGGCAACGGTAATGTCTTCCAGACCTAAGCTGTCGATGATTAATTGTTTGATTTGGTTTTCTAAGTTATTCATGTGGTTTTCCTTGTGAAATAGTCTTGAAGGTATTCGTTTAAACGCCTTGCGGCGATGGGCAGGGGTTTTTCTGCCAGCCATTCTTCCGGCAGGATGTCGTCGCCGACGGTAATTTCATAATGAATTTTTTGTGGCGGGATTTTGTACCACGGTTGCCCTTTTTTAAAATTGGGCGGCGTCATCTTGATGCACACGGGCGTGATGACTGATGCGCTGCGCAAACCGAGCGATACGGCGCCGCGGTGCATTTTAACCTGTCCGTCCCAACCTGTGCGCGTGCCCTCGGGGAAAATCAGCAGACTTTGCCCACTTTTGAACACGGCGTCGATTTCTTCCAGCATTTCCATGCTTTCATCGTTGGGGATGTAGCCGGAGGCGATAATCTGGCTTTTCATGCTGGGGTTGTGCAACAGGTCTTTTTTAACCAGTACGTTCGGCTCCGAATAATGGCTGATCAGCAAGACGACATCCAAAAGCGAGGGATGGTTGGCAAGAATGAGCTGGCCGGGTCTGCCGAGTTTTTCCAAGCCGTTGAAGCGGACGCTCAATACGCCCGACCATTGCAGGTAGCCGACGAAGAAACGCCAAACTTTGCCTATCATGCGTCTTGCTTCAAGTTGACGTTTGATGTCGCCTTTGGTCGATTTGAGCGTATAGGGCAAAAGTGCGATTTTGAACAATACGCCTGCAACGCCGAAAAGGATAAAGCCGAAGAGTGTGGCAAAAAAGCGACGGAAATAGTCTAAAGTCTTCATGCGTTTTTCTGCCAGTGCCAGTTTCTACCGGCATAGTGTTGCGTGTGTTGTTTGCCGTCTGAAAGCAGGAAGCGTACCCACTCCAAGCTGCTCCAATAGGGCTCGACTGTTGTATCGTTAGGGTTTTCAGACGGCCTTTCAGATGTGGTTTCCAAGCTTAAGGTATAGTCTTCGCCTTTGGTAATGACCAGTGCCAATGCATAGGCAAACGGCGCACGGGTAGCCAAGACGGGATAGTCTTCAGACAACGGATCATCGGCGACAATTACTAAAACAGATGGCGCGCCGTCTTGTAAAAGCGCAAATGCCTCGGTCAGCGCGGTTTCAAAGGAATCGGCGGCAACGGCCAACGCGGTATGCTCGCTCATGTCTTTACGCAACATCGACCATTGCCCAATCGTTGCGTTGTGGACGGACAGGCCGAATGAGGTCGGCGAGACGGTATGCGTGTTCAAAAGCTCTTGCCATAATTCAAAGCTGCGGTTGCTTTCGCCGTCGTGCGAAACGTAAACCGGTACGCTTTCGGGATATTGGTCGGCCAGATTCCATGCGGCATCACAAACCAAGCGTGCCGCTTTTCCCAAGCGGCGGCGTTGCATAGGCGGCAAAAAGGAGAGCGCGGGTTTGCACTCCGGCAGGGAGGCGGTATCGAGTTTTCCCTGCACCCAGTCCTGCCATTGCTCCGGCGTACTGATTTTGCTGGAGGAGGCCTGCCATGCGGCGATATTGAAGCTGAAACGGCAAACGTTTTGAGGCATGATGTCTTTCAATGTTTTACATTTTCATACATTGTAATGAAATGGGTTAGTAAAAGCTAGGCTCTGTTATAATGCATATTGTAACGTAATTTATTCCCGGATGACATTTTATGCCTTCAATACCGAGTGCCCCGATTTATGATGTCGCTTCGCTGCTTCCGCACAGCGGACATATGGTGCTTATCGACTGTGTGAAAGAATTTGGCGATGACTATACGGTTTGCCGTGCGCCGGTTGGCGACAAGCATATTTTGCTGCAGGACGGCGTGTTGCCGTCTATGGCTTATATGGAATTGATGGCGCAGGGCATAGGCGCGTTTGCAGGCATTGAGGCTTTAAAGGCCGGAGAGCCTGTCCGTTTGGGTTTTTTATTGGGAACGCGCAAGCTGGATTTGTTTGCCGATTCCGTGCCTGTCGGTACTGAGCTGGAAGTCAGGGCGCATGTGTCCATTCAGGATTTGGGCGGCATGGGCGTATTTGATTGCGAGTTGCGCTGGACGGATGCACCGGAAGATGTGAAGCATCTGTTGCCGCCGGACGGTTTGCTGGCAAAAGCTTCTTTAAATGTGTACAGTCCGAAAGACGGTCAAGTCATTTAAACCGTTTACAAGGCCGTCTGAAAAGACAAAGATTCAGACGGCCTGTCGATATAGTGAGAAAACGTATGAGTGAAACTATTTTAATTACAGGGTCTAATCGCGGTATCGGCAAAGCCGTCGCACTCGGTTTGGCTGAGGACGGCTTTGATATTGTCGTCCACTGCCGCAGCCGCCGCGATGAAGCCGAAGCCGTAGCGGAAGAAATCCGTACATTGGGTAGAAATGCGCGCGTGTTGCAGTTTGACGTGTCCGACCGCGAGGCTTGTCGTGAAATTCTGACTGCCGACATTGAGGCAAACGGTACATATTACGGCGTGGTGCTGAATGCCGGCCTGACGCGCGACAATGCGTTTCCTGCGTTTACTGATGATGATTGGGACTTGGTGCTGCGTACCAATTTGGACGGTTTTTATAATGTGTTGCACCCTTTGACCATGCCGATGATTCGCCGCCGCAAAGCCGGACGGATTGTGTGCATGGCGTCAGTATCCGGTTTGACGGGCAACCGCGGTCAGGTCAATTACAGCGCGTCCAAAGCGGGCTTAATCGGCGCGGCAAAAGCCTTGGCGGTTGAGTTGGCAAAACGCAAAATTACCGTCAACTGCGTGGCACCGGGCCTTATCGATACCGATATTATCGATGAGAACGTGCCTGTCGAAGAAATCTTAAAGGCCGTCCCTGCCGCGCGCATGGGATTGCCCGAGGAAGTAGCGCATGCGGTGCGCTTTTTGATGGATGAGAAAGCGGCGTACATTACGCGCCAAGTGATTGCTGTGAACGGAGGTTTGTGTTGAATACCAGAAGAGTCGTAGTAACAGGTATCGGCGGTATTACCGCCTTCGGCCGTGATTGGCAAAGTATTCAGACGGCCTTTAAAGCCGAAAAAAACGCGGTCAAATACATGGACTGGAGTGGACGCTTTCCTGAATTGGAAGCGCAACTGGGCGCGCCGATTGAAGGCTATTCCCCTCCAGAGCACTGGACACGCAAGCAGCTCAGAAGCATGGGGCGCGTGTCGCATTTGTGTGTCGATGCGGCGGAACAAGCCTTGACGGATGCGGGTTTGCTGGGTGATGAAAGCATTACCGACGGCCGTATGGGCGTGGCGTGCGGTTCGTCTGTCGGCAGCACCAAAGACATCGGCGATATGGGCGAACTTTTGATAACAGGCACATCGCGCAATTTCAACGCCAATACTTATGTGCGCATGATGCCGCATACGACTGCCGCCAATATCGGCATTTTCTTCGGTTTGAAAGGCCGCATTATCCCGACTTCGAGCGCGTGTTCTTCCGGCAGCCAAGGCATTGGTTATGCTTACGAAGCGATTAAATACGGCCTGATTGATATGATGCTGGCTGGCGGCGGCGAAGAGTTTTGTCCGTCTGAAGTGTATGTTTTCGATTCACTTTATGCCGCCAGCCGCCGCAACGGCGAACCTGAGCTGACTCCGCGCCCTTACGACAACGCTCGAGACGGCTTGGTCATCGGCGAAGGCGCAGGCATTTTCGTATTGGAAGAATTGGAACACGCCCGTGCGCGCGGTGCGAAAATCTATGCAGAGCTTGTCGGCTATGGTGCCAACAGCGACGGCAGCCACGTTACCCAACCGCAAAAAGAAACCATGCAAAAATGTATGGAGCTTGCGCTGAAAGACGCCGGTATTACGCCTGATAAGGTCGGCTATGTCAGCGGCCACGGTACGGCGACCGAAAAAGGCGATATTGCCGAAACATTAGCGACTGAGGCAGTGTTTGGTTTTGTACCGATGAGTTCGCAAAAAAGCTACCTCGGCCATACACTCGGGGCGTGCGGCGCATTGGAAGCCTGGTTTACCATCGAAATGATGAACAACGGCTGGTTTGCGCCAACTGTCAATTTGGAAAACATCGATCCGCGTTGCGGCAAGGTGGATTACATCCAAACAGGAGGACGTGAGATTCAAACCGATTATGTGGTCAGCAATAACTTTGCTTTTGGCGGCGTCAATACATCGCTGGTGTTCAAACGTTGGCAAGAATAATCATCGCTTGATTTCATGATTAAAGGCCGTCTGAAACTTATTTTGAGTTTCAGACGGCCTTTATTTTATTTAGAGCTTGAGCCGCTTTGGGATTTTATTCGTTTGTTTTCTTCTGATTTAAATCCACCAGCCTTGTTCCGGCCAAGAAGTCGTAGAGGAACTGGCGGTCGGGATGGAACAGGGCAAAGCCCCATGGCAGGATGAGCCAAATGAGCGCGGCGCCGAATGCGCCTTTAGGAGGGATATTGAGCAGATGGCGTAATCCGGCGTAGGCAAACAAGGGAATGAAGACAATAAAAATACTGGCCCAAATAAAGCGCAGGCGCAGTTGTGGTAGGGGCGGTTGGGTATCGTTTTTATCGGCCAAGCCGATTTTCCATGTCTGCATGGCGAGGGTTTGGCCTTTTTTGTGCCAGTTGGCGCGGAAGTAGAGCCACCATGCGTAGAACAGAATCAGACAGGTTGCCAGCATGGACAGGCGCGTGGAAATGGGATTGAGAAAGATGGCGACAATACCGGCTGCAAGGGCGGCAAGGCTGGTCACGGCGCCGGTCAGCAGAAGTTCGTAAACCAGTGCGGCGAGGCGGCGTTTGAGTGGGGCGGTGGGAAGACGGGTCATAATGCGATGGAAACGGAAATGGGTTTGATGGAAATAAAAACAGGCCGTCTGAAACGGGATAGGATGTTCAGACGGCCTGTTACTGTCGGGTTTAGCGATGTGGACGTTTTTGACCGCGTGCCTGTTGGGCAGCCATTTGGTTCATTTCCTGACGGGTCGGACGTTTTTTGAAAATGGCGTGCGCTTCGTCAACGGAACATTTTTGTGACAGGCAAACCAGGGTAATCGCGTCTTTTTGATGTTGACCGCCGCTGTGGTACATGCGGCGCAGGTTGGCTTCGTTGATACGGCCTTTTTCCGGATCGATGTCGAATTTTTTCAGGCGCTCGAGGAATTGGCGTTGCTGACGGCGTGAAGTCCAAACGAAACCGCCTGCGGCAGCGGCCACGATGATGACGGCCAACAGAATGGCCAGCGGCCATGAATCGACGATCAGAACGATGATGAGGCTTAATACGGCAGTGGTCAGCAGAGCCAGACCGCCGATACGAAGTTTGGTTTTATTATCCATATGGTTGGTGTTTCCTTGTTTTTTGCTGGAAGAGGCCTTCTGAAATGCGAGGTTCAGACGGCCTGAATTTAAGTTTACGCTATTTTACAGTATTTTCTGTTTTTGGGGCGTATTGCGTGCAAGTTTCTTGACGCGTGGCAACGGTTTCAAGCGGCCAGCGAAGTAACGAGTTGTTTGAACTCAGTCCATGCATCGCCTTCTTCCGCGCCTTTGATGATGCGGTCGATTTTGGCGCAGGTTTTGAGCGCGTCGAGCAGGTGGTTGATGGAAATGCGTTTGGCCGCCATTGGTGCAAGGGTCTGCTTGTCGCCCCATAAGCGCAGGCTGTTGCGCAGGCTTTGGATGTTTTGGCCTTGCTTGAGTGCGGCAGTGAGGCGGATTAGGGTGCGGATGTCTTCGGCAACCGCCCACAACAGCAAAACCGGCTCTTCGCCTTCTTCTTCCAAACCGTCCAGCAAACGGGAAACGCGCAGGGTATCGCCTTTCATCCATGCGCCTGCCAGTTGGAATACATCGAAGCGGGCGACGGTGGCAACCGCGGCCTCTGCGTCGGCAATATTGATCAAATGGCCTTGGGGATGGAGCAGGGCGAGTTTTTCTATTTCCTGACGGGCAGCCAAGAGATTGCCTTCGACGCGCTCGGCAAAAAGGGCGAGTGCTTCAGGCTCGATATCCAAACCCTGCTGTTTCAGACGGCCCTGTATCCATTGCGGCAAAGCATGTGGCGCAACGGCTTTGGCTTCTAGGACGATGCCTTTGCCTGCTAATGCGGAAAACCATTTGGACTGGATTTGCGCTTTTTCAAGCTTTGGTAGGAGGATAAGCGTAACCGTATCTTCGGGCAGGCGTTCGGCGAAGGTTTGCAGGGTATCGCCTCCATTTTTGCCGGGTTTGCCGTTGGGAATGTGGATTTCCAGCAGTTTCAAATCGGCAAACAAACCTGCGCTGCCGGCACTTTGCAACAGCTCGTTCCAGTCAAAATTGTTTTCAGCGGTATAGACTTCGCGGTTGAGATAGCCTTGTTTTTTTGCGGCTGCGCGCAGGGTATCCAATGCCTCGATGCGCAACAAATCCTCTTCGCCGTGAATAATATATAACGGTTGGAGCGGCGTATCGGGGCGCAGGCTCTCAATGGGCGCGGCAGCCATTATCGCGCCTTCAGGAAAGTCAGGCGGCGGACGATTTGATCTGCAGCATCAATGCGCATTTCAGACCAAATGGTTTCTTCCTCTTCCTGTTTGCCCAAAACTTCGCTGTCGGCGTAGTCCATGGTGCGGTGAACCTTAACTTCTATCGGTTCGCCAACCGGCTCGCCGTTGCGGAAGGCTTGGGCTTTAACGGTCATGGCCAGCAGGTATTCGTTGATCGCGGCGGCGCGGGTGATGGTGTAGATGTCGCGGCGTTTTTGAAAGTCGACAACGCGCAGGGTGATTTGTGATTCGGCTTCACTAACCGGATGACCGTCGGCACGGCGTAAGGCATTTTCCAGCGCTTTTTGCATGACGGCTCCGCCTTCTACATGCCAGTTTTGATAAGGCAGCGGCTGAGAAGTCACACCTGTGCCTTTCAGGTGGAAACCGCAAGAGGCAAGCAATAGGGCGAGTGCAGGCAATAGGATTTTTTTCATTGGATATTCCTTCGTTGAAACCGGTTACGGTATCGTCGGATTATAACGAATAATGTTTAGGCCGTCTGAAATCGCAAACGGAAAGTATTTCAGACGGCCTTGTCTTTGATGGCGCAAATCTTATTTTTCCAACCAAATCAGGCTGACCATGCGGCCGGTTTGCCCGTCGCGGCGGTAGGAGAAGAAAGTATCGCGTTCCAAAACGGTGCAATGGGTGCCGCCATAAATCATGTTCACGCCTTCGCGGTGCAGAACCATGCG
This sequence comes from Neisseria sp. HMSC064D07, assembly GCF_001837185.1. NCBI lineage: Bacteria > Pseudomonadati > Pseudomonadota > Betaproteobacteria > Neisseriales > Neisseriaceae > Neisseria > Neisseria sp. HMSC064D07. Next base: position 159,099 of record NZ_KV831707.1, read on the forward strand.
CGCCAAAGCGTAAATGTCGGCAAGGTATTTGCCGCCGCCGATGTCTTCAAACGCATCGACAGCTTCCGGCATGGGTGTGCAAAATGCATCAAATACATCTTGTCCCACCTCAAACGCATCAGGGCCGATGGCAGGCGCGAGATAGGCCATGATTTCCAACGGCTCGACATTCATTGCCGCAATGGTATTTTGCAAAACGCCGCCGGCCAAACCGCGCCAACCTGCATGAGCCGCCGCAACAACGGTCCCTGCTTTGTCGCAAAACAAGACAGGCAGGCAATCGGCAGTCATTGAAGCGCAGGCGACCGTGCCCGTTGTATCCACCGAGGCATCGGCGTCGGGTGTATTTCCTAACGCTTCGGCTGCGTTCACAACAATGGTGCTGTGGATTTGATTGAGGTAGGCAACGGGCAGGCCGACTTGTTCCTGTACGATTTCGCGGTTGCGGAGCACGGCTTCCAGATTGTCGCCGACGTGCGAACCGACATTTAGGCTGCGGTACACGCCTTCGCTGACACCGTCGTTGCGCGTGGTAATAAGCGTTTTAACATTGGCAGGAGCAGGCCAGTCGGCAGTCAAAAAATTCTTGCCTTGCGGGGCGAGGTTTAGGGTATCTGTGATGGTTTTCATAATCTTTGAGTCGCTGAAATATTGGAACGGATTGATTGCAGACGGCCTGAAATAATATTTTAGGCCGTCTGAAAAATGGGTTTAATCCCTTACATAAACGACTTCGACATCGTAGTCGTCTTCATTCCAATCATCGTCATCGTCCATGCCGAATTTCTCTTGCCATTCTTCCTCGTTGCTTAGGGAAGAATCCAAACCGGCTTCCAGACGCAGGACGGAGAGCAGGTGGTACATATCGTCAGGTATAGGTGCTTCAAAGGAAACGGTTTCGCCGGTTTTCGGGTGTACAAAGCTCAAGCGGTAGGCATGTAGGGCTTGGCGCGCGCCGAGGGCTTTGATGGCTTCTTTAACCGCGTCGCTGCATGGATGGCGCAGGTTGCCGTAAACAGGGTCGGCGGCCAGCGGATGGTTGGCTTCGCGCATATGAACGCGGATTTGATGCGTGCGGCCGGTTTCGAGCGAGCATTCGATGTAGCTGTGCGCCAGGTAACGTTCCAACACTTTGACATGGGTAATGGCAGGTTTGCCGCCGAATTTGACGACTGCCATTTTCAGGCGGTTGTGCGGGTCGCGGCCGATTTGGGTTTCGATTTTGCCGTCAAAAGGGACGATGCCGTTGGCAACGGCACGGTAAATGCGTTTGACTGTGCGCTCTTGAAGCTGTTGAACCAGTGAGTTTTGCGCCGGCAGGGTCTTGGCGACCACCATCAGGCCGCTGGTTTCTTTGTCCAAACGGTGTACGATGCCCGCACGCGGCACTTGGCTTAATTCGGGACAGTGCGCCAACAGGCCGTTGAGTAGGGTGCCGCTCCAGTTGCCTGCGGCAGGATGGACGACCAATCCGGCCGGTTTGTTGATGACGATGACGGTATCGTCTTCATAAATGATGTCCAAATCCATGGGTTCGGGCGTGAACGCGAGGTTTTCTTCGCTCGGACGTACCGTAACGGCAATCAATTCACCGCCTATCATTTTATCTTTGGGTTGAGCAGGCTTATCGTTTACAATGACTGCACCCTCTTTAATCCACGAACTCAGGCGGCTGCGCGAGTAGTCGGGCATGAGTTTGGCCAATACGGCATCCAGCCTTCCGCCCGCCATTTCGAGCGGAACGGTCAAATTAACACAACTTTCTGTTTCAGGGGATGACGGAAAGTCTAAATCATCGCTATAATCGGCTTCGTTATCAAAGGAAGTATTCTGCATGAAAAAAATTCTTTTAGTAGTTTCTTTAGGTTTGGCACTGAGTGCCTGCGCAAATAAAGGCACAATCGATAAAGACGCCCAAATTACTCAAGATTGGAGTGTGGAAAAGCTTTATGCCGAAGCGCAAGACGAATTGAACAGCAACAATTATACGCGAGCTGTCAAGTTATACGAAATTTTAGAATCCCGTTTTCCAAACGGCCGCTATGCCCAGCAGTCCCAGTTGGATACGGCGTATGCCTATTATAAAGACGATGAGCCGGAAAAAGCTTTGGCTGCCATTGCGCGCTTCCAACGCCATCATCCGCAACATCCGAATATGGACTACGCGCTGTACTTGAAAGGTTTGGTCCTATTTAACGAAGACCAGTCTTTCTTGAACAAGCTGGCGTCCCAAGACTGGTCCGACCGCGACCCGAAAGCCAACCGCGATGCTTATCAGGCGTTTGCCGAGTTGGTTCAACGTTACCCAAACAGCAAATACGCTGCCGATGCAACCGAGCGTATGGCCAAGCTGGTGGACGCTTTGGGTGGTAACGAGATATCTGTGGCACGTTATTACATGAAACGCGGTGCTTATGTCGCAGCGGCCAACCGTGCGCAAAAAATCGTCAGCCGTTACCAAAATACCCGTTACGTCGAAGAAGCTTTGGCGATGATGGAATTGGCGTACAAAAAACTGGACAAGCTGCAACTGGCTGCTGATACACGCCGTGTTTTGGAAACCAACTTCCCGCAAAGCCCGTTCTTGCAACACGAATGGCGATCTGACGATATGCCTTGGTGGCGTTACTGGCGCTAAGCGTCGGGTTGTTCAGGCATGAATTAAGGCCGTCTGAAAATGATGCAGCTATGCATTTGGTTTTCAGACGGCCTTTGTTTTTAATGTTTTTTTACGCTCTCTGTAAACAGGGTGCAAAATTCGTTTTAATATGGTAAAGTCTGATTTTAATAACTCGACGGTTTGAAGCCGTTACTCAGGGGCTGTTTAAATTTAAAATCAGTTTTGTTGAAGCTGCATCGGATTTGCTATTGATGCATTCAGGAAAATTTCAGTCGTCAGGCTGATTTGGTTTTAAATTTAAGCAGCCCTTTATGTTTACAAAAAACAGAGGTAGATTCTCATGAAGTCTTGGCAGCTTCCTGAACACGTTGCCGACGTGTTACCGACCAATGCCCGACAACTAGAAAGCGCCCGTGAGCGGCTATTGGCTTTGTTCCGCGTGCATGGTTATGAATTGGTGCAACCGCCATTGATGGAATACAGCCATTCCTTATTGACGCATATCGATGCCGGTTTGTCTTTGAAAACCATTTTGGTCGTCGATCAGCTCAGCGGCCGCCAGCTCGGTATCCGTGCGGATATTACGCCGCAGGTGGCGCGCATTGATGCCCACTTGCTTTCCACCAACCAAGGCATCAACCGTTTATGCTATGCCGGTTCGGTGCTTCATGCGCGTCCTGACGGATTGCTCAATATGCGCGAACCTTTGCAGGCGGGTGCGGAAATGTACGGCTTGGAAGGCATTGAAGCGGATATCGAATTGATTGATTTGATGCTGAAAAGCATGAAGATTGCCGATATGGGCGAAGTTTTGCTTTCATTAGGCCATATCGGCGTATTCCGTGCTTTAGCAAATGCCGCGCATTTGGATGAGCAGCAATCGGTAATCCTGCTGTCATTGATGCAGGACAAAGATGCCGAGGCTGTCAGCCAGTTGGTCAAAGAGTGGAAACTTGACGGTATGTGGGCAAAATCGTTTTCACTGTTGCCTAGATTCTACGGCGGTCGTGAAGTGCTGACTTTGGCTAGAGAGAAATTACCGGAATTGTCCGCAGTCAGTGCGGCTTTGGATGAATTGCAGGCAGTATGCGACGCGTTCCCAAATCAAAAAGTGCATATCGATTTGTCGGAACTGCGCGTTGACAATTACCATACCGGTTTGCTTTACGCGGCTTATGGTTCAAACCGTCATGATGCCGTGGCACGCGGCGGCCGTTATGACGGATTGGGCGGATACTTCGGGCGCGCGCGTCCTGCAGCCGGATTCAGTTTTGATTTGCGCAGCTTCATCGGCCGCCTTCCTGCTATCGGACGGGAATCCGTGGTGGCTGTCGATGTAAAAGACATGCCTGCGGCTCAAGAAGCGGTAGATGCTTTGCGCGAACAAGGACAATGTGTCGTTATCGATTACGGTATCGGCTATAACGGTTCGAAAGAGGTTACAGGCCGTCTGAAACAGGTAGACGGTGTTTGGAAAGTAATCGCTTTGAATGATTAAGTTTTATTTTGAAATTTTGTATCTGAAATAAGGTTAGATGGCTATGGCTAAAAATGTTGTCGTAATCGGTGCCCAATGGGGTGATGAAGGCAAAGGTAAGATTGTTGACTGGCTGGCGGAAGAAACCAGCGGTGTAGTACGTTTCCAAGGTGGCCACAATGCCGGCCATACTTTGGTCGTCGGTGGCAAAAAAACCATTTTGCGCCTGATTCCAAGCGGCATTTTGCATGAGACTTTGGACTGCTTCATCGGCTCAGGTGTTGTGGTTTCTCCTGAAGCATTGTTGGGCGAAATCGACGAATTGAACGCTGCCGGTGTGAAAAACGTTGAAGGCCGTCTGAAAATTGCGCCAACCTGCCCATTGATTCTGCCTTACCATATTGCGCTTGACCAAGCTCGCGAAGCTTCCCGCGGTAAAAGCAAAATTGGTACAACCGGTCGCGGCATCGGCCCAGCCTATGAAGATAAAGTTGCCCGTCGCGCGATTCGCGTGGTGGACTTGTTGCACCCTGAAAAACTGGTTGAAAAACTGGAAGCTGTTTTGGCTTATTACAACGTTCAGTTGCAACACCTGCACAATGCCGAGCCGGTAAAAGTTGAAGACGTGATGGCGGTCATTGAAAAAGTTGCACCGCGCATTACGCCGATGATTACCGATGTTTCCCGTGTTTTGAACGAGAAAAACCGTAAAGGCGAAAGCCTGTTGTTTGAAGGCGCGCAAGGTACGTTGCTGGACATCGACTACGGTACTTATCCGTTTGTGACTTCCTCCAACTGCTTGGCTGGTGCCGCTTCTGCCGGTGCAGGCGTAGGTCCGCAAATGCTGGATTACGTTTTGGGTATCGTTAAAGCCTATACCACCCGCGTGGGTTCCGGCCCATTCCCGACTGAATTGTTTGACGAAGTGGGCGCAGGTTTGGCTGAGCGCGGCCATGAGTTCGGTTCTGTAACCGGTCGTGCGCGTCGTTGTGGTTGGTTTGACGCGGCTGCTCTGAAACGCTCTATTCAAGTTAACGGCATTTCCGGCATGTGCATCACCAAGCTGGACGTGATGGACGGTATTGAAAACATCAATATCTGCGTAGGCTATGAATTGCCTGATGGCAGTAAAACCGACATTCTGCCTTGCGGCTCTGATGCGGTAGAAACCTGCAAACCGATTTACGAAACCATGCCGGGTTGGAGCGAGTCGACTTTCGGTGTGAAAGAGTACGACAAGCTGCCTGAAAACGCTAAAGCTTATCTGAAACGGATTGAAGAAGTGTGCGGTGCGCCTGTGGCTATTGTTTCAACTGGTCCTGACCGTGAAGAAACCATCGTTTTGCACCACCCGTTTGCTTAATTGATTAAGTGAATAAAAGGCCGTCTGAATGTTTCAGACGGCCTTTGATATGAAATACAATAAAAATTCAGCCCTGAAGGATGTCTGTCTTCAGGGCTGAATTTCGTATTCTACGCCGTTTTTTAACGTAAGTGTTTGGAAACCGAGATGTAGTGCTAAGTAACAATTATTCTCATTGATGTAAGTCAAGAAAAGGCTAGTCTGTAATTTTATTTCAAGAAAACCCCTGTAAATGGAAGGGTATTAGTGCTATCCTTTCAGAAAATTTACGGTCTATATTTTCAATAAAATTAGGAGCTTGATATGTCAAATGATGTTCAGCAACGTCCAACCGCTTGGGAAGGTTTTACTGGCGGTAACTGGGAAATCAACGTAGATGTTCGCGATTTTATTCAGAAAAACTACACGCCTTATGAAGGCGATGCTTCTTTCTTGGCACCTGCAACCGAAGCCACAACCAAACTGTGGACGGACGTATTGGAAGGAATTAAAGTAGAAAACCGTACGCACGAGCCGTACAAAATCGACGCGCAAATCATATCCGGTATTACCAGCCACGCTCCGGGCTACATCAACAAAGATTTGGAAACCATCGTCGGCCTGCAAACAGACGAGCCTTTGAAACGCTCTATCATGCCGTTTGGCGGTTTGAAAATGGTACAAGATGCGTGCAAAGTGTACAACGTTGAATTAAATCCCGAAGTTAGCGAAATTTTCACCAAATACCGCAAAACCCATAACCAAGGCGTGTTTGACGTTTATACACCCGACATCCGCCGTTGCCGTAAATCAGGCGTGATTACCGGTCTGCCGGATGCTTATGGCCGCGGCCGTATTATCGGCGACTACCGTCGTGTGGCATTGTACGGTATCGACTTCTTGATGAAAGACAAACTCAACCAGTTCAACTCACTGCAAGCCGATTTGGAAAACGGTGTGGACTTGGAAGAAGTGATCCGCCGCCGCGAAGAAATCAATGAGCAATATAAAGCATTGAACCAAATGAAAGAAATGGCGGCTTCTTACGGCTACGATATTTCCGGCCCTGCAAAAAATGCACAAGAAGCGATCCAATGGACTTACTTCGCCTACCTCGCTGCCGTTAAATCTCAAAACGGCGCAGCGATGTCCTTCGGCCGTGTATCTTCATTCTTGGATATCTACATCGAACGCGACCTGAAAAACGGTGTGATTACCGAAACCCAAGCGCAAGAATTTATTGACCACTTGGTGATGAAACTGCGTATGGTTCGTTTCCTGCGCACTCCGGAATACGATCAACTCTTCTCCGGCGACCCGATTTGGGCAACCGAATCTATCGGCGGCATGGGCTTGGACGGCCGTACCTTGGTAACACGCACCAACTTCCGTGTGCTGCACACCCTGTACAACATGGGCCCGTCTCCTGAGCCAAACATCACTGTATTGTGGTCAGAACAACTGCCGCAAGGCTTTAAAGAATTCTGCGCCAAAGTATCCATCGATACTTCGTCCATCCAATACGAAAACGACGATTTGATGCGCCCTGACTTCAATAGCGACGACTACGCCATTGCCTGCTGCGTCAGCCCGATGGTGGTCGGCAAACAAATGCAGTTCTTCGGCGCACGTGCTAACTTGGCTAAAACTCTGCTGTACGCAATCAACGGCGGCGTGGATGAAAAATCTAAAGAGCAAGTTGGTCCGAAAACCGAGCCGATTATGGACGAAGTTTTGGACTACGACACTGTCTTTGAGCGCATGGACAAATTCATGGATTGGTTGGCAACCCAATACGTTACCGCGCTGAACATTATTCACTACATGCACGACAAATACAGCTACGAAGCCGCGTTGATGGCGCTGCATGATCGTGACGTGAAACGTACGATGGCATGCGGTATCGCCGGTCTGTCTGTGGCTGCCGACTCTTTGTCTGCCATTAAATACGCCAAAGTAAAACCGATTCGCGACGAAAACGGCATTGCCGTTGACTTCGAAATCGAAGGCGAATACCCACAATTCGGTAACAACGACGACCGCGTGGACGACATCGCCTGCGATTTGGTTGAACGTTTCATGAAAAAAGTGGCGACCCACAAAACTTACCGTAACGCTACTCCAACTCAGTCCGTACTGACCATTACTTCCAACGTTGTTTACGGTAAGAAAACCGGTAATACTCCAGATGGCCGCCGCGCTGGCGCTCCGTTTGGTCCGGGTGCAAACCCGATGCACGGTCGTGATGTCAACGGTGCAGTCGCTTCATTGACTTCCGTAGCCAAACTGCCATTTGAGTTTGCTAAAGACGGTATTTCCTATACCTTCTCCATTATTCCTGGCGCGTTGGGTAAAGACGAGCATTCTCGCGAACGCAACCTTGCCGGTTTGATGGACGGTTATTTCCACCATGAAGACGGTATTTTGGAAGGCGGCCAACACTTGAACGTCAACGTATTGAATCGCGAGACTTTGGAAGATGCGATGCACAATCCGGAGAAATATCCGCAGTTGACCATTCGTGTTTCCGGTTATGCGGTTCGCTTCAACTCGCTGACCCGCGAACAACAGCTTGACGTGATTACCCGTACATTCACAGAAACCATGTAATCGGGTGGCGAAACAAACCAGAAGCTAAATTTGCATTTGGTTTGTTTTGAAACAAAGCTCCAAGGCCGTCTGAAATGTTCAGACGGCCTTTATTATCGTACAATCCATATAAGCAAAAACATTTTTGAGCCGAACACTATGTCCACGACTTTTGCCATTACCCCCGAGCCGGAACTGAAAGACCTTGGCCACCGTCACTATAACGGCAAAGGTATTATTCATTCGATTGAATCTTGCGGTGCTGTCGATGGTCCGGGTTTGCGCTACGTGCTCTTTTTGCAAGGTTGCCTGATGCGCTGCCTGTATTGTCATAATCGCGATACTTGGGATTTGCATACCGAGCAGGCGCAGGAATTGGATGTGGCAACCGTGATGAAGCAGGTCATGACCTATCGTCATTATCTGCGTGCGACAGGCGGAGGTGTAACGGCAACCGGCGGCGAGCCGTTATTGCAATATGAGTTTGTACGCGATTGGTTTACGGCCTGCCGGGAACACGATATCCATACCTGTCTCGACAGTAATGGCTATGCTTTGCACTATGATTCGATTTTGGATGATTTGCTAGATCATACCAATTTGGTCATGCTCGACTTAAAACAAATCGATCCTGAAATTCATAAAGTGCTTGTCGGTATTCCAAATACCAAAACGCTGAAATTTGCGCGTTATCTTGCCGAACGCAATCAGCCGACGCGGATTCGTTATGTGGTTGTTCCTGGTTATACCGATGATGAGCGTTCAGCACATTTATTGGGCGAGTTTATCGGTGATATGGATAATGTCGAAATGGTCGAGCTTTTGCCGTATCACGAATTGGGCGCACACAAATGGGCTTTGTGCGGCGACGAATACAAATTAAAAGGCGTACATCCGCCGCCTAAAGAAACCATTTTGAAAATCAAAGAAATATTAGAGAGCTACGGAAAAAACATTATTTATTAAAACAGAAAAAGGCCGTCTGAAATGAGATGATCGGTTTCAGACGGCCTTTTCATAATTGAAAAAACTTAAGCGTTCAATGCGGCCAAAACCTTGGCAACAACTTCTGATACTGCAACGGCTTGAGCCTGATTGTCACGGCGCTCGGCATATTCAACATTGCCTTCTTTTAAGGCGCGATCGCCGATTACAATGCGGTGAGGAATACCCAACAGCTCGGAGTCATTCAGCAATACGCCTGCACGTTCGTCGCGGTCATCCAACAATACATCTGCACCGGCAGCCAAAAGCTCGGCATAGATTTTGTCGGCGGCTTCGCGTACGGTTTCTGATTTTTTGTAGTTCATCGGCACGATAACGACTTCAAACGGCGCCATTGCTTTGGTCCAAACAATGCCTTTTTCATCATTGTTTTGCTCGATGGCGGCGGCAACAACGCGGGTAATACCGATACCGTAGCAGCCCATTTCCATGATTTGGGATTTGCCGTTATTGTCCAAGAAGCTGACATTCATGGCTTGGGTATATTTGTCGCGCAATTGGAAAACGTGGCCGACTTCAATACCGCGCGCCAGTTTCAGACGGCCTTGTTCGTCAGGGCTGATATCGCCTTCGATGACATTGCGCAAATCGACAAATTCAGGCTCGGCAGCATCTCGGCCGAAGTTGAAGCCGGTATAGTGGTAGTCGTCTTCGTTCGCGCCGATAACCCAGTCTGCACCTTTTTCGGTTGCAAAATCGGCATAGACTTTACCTTTGAAGTTAACAGGGCCGAGAGAGCCGCCGTTTGCGCCGAACTGTTTAACAATCGCTGCAGGGCTTGCCATGGTCAGTGGCGATTTCACGCCGACCAGTTTTTCTGCCTTGATGTCGTTAAACTCATGGTCGCCACGCAACAGCAGCAGGACGAGTTCGCCTTCGTTTTCGCCTTCAACCACAATGGATTTGAGGGTTTGTTCAACCGGAATATTCAGGAATTCAACCAAAGACTCAATGGTTTTGACGTTTGGTGTATGTACTTTGGTCAATTCAGCCTGAGCGACAGCGCGTTCGCCTTTGAGCGGCAAGGTAGGCGCCAGCTCGATATTGGCGGCGTAATCAGAAGTGTCGCTATATGCAATAACGTCTTCGCCGCTTTCAGCCAATACTTGGAATTCGTGAGAGCCGGTACCGCCGATGCTGCCGGTATCCGCAGCAACAGGACGGAATTCCAAACCCAAACGGGTGAAGATACGGCAATAAGCGTCGTACATATCTTGATAGGTCGTCTGAAGCGAGGCATAGTCGGCATGGAAGGAATAAGCATCTTTCATGACGAACTCGCGCGCACGCATCACACCGAAGCGCGGACGTACTTCATCGCGGAATTTGGTTTGGATGTGGTAAAAGTTTTTTGGCAGTTGTTTGTAGCTGTTGACTTCTTTGCGCACGATGTCGGCAATCACTTCTTCACAAGTCGGACCCATACAGAAATCACGGTCATGACGGTCTTTCAGACGCAGCAGTTCTTTACCATAAAACTCCCAGCGGCCGGATTCCTGCCACAGTTCGGCAGGTTGTACCACCGGCATCAGCAGCTCCACGCTACCCGCGCGAGCCATTTCTTCACGCACGATATTTTCAACTTTGCGCAATACACGCAGACCCATCGGCATCCAAGTATAAAGACCGGATGCGTTGGCTTTGATCAGGCCGGCACGAATCATCAGCTTGTGGCTGGCAAGTGCGGCTTCGGCAGGGGCTTCTTTAAGGGTAGAAATGAAGAACTGGGAGGCTTTCATGGCGTATTTTTCTTTCTTAAAAATAAGTGCGTATTGTAACGCAAAATGTATGGCCGCGTGTCTTTTGAATGGCATCTGATGAAATCGACCGTTGTTTTACGCAGCTTTTGATTCGGGGCGATTTTTAGGGATGTCAACCCTAATTTATGCACAAAGCCGCATAACCTTGTTTTACCTATAAATTTTCACTGTATGATTATAGTAAAATCTTATAAATATAACTACTTGATTTTATTATATTTTATTTGATTAAATTTTAGTCAATTTAAGACTTGGTTTGTTCCTAAAGAAAATTTTACGATTACCCAAAGCTTATCAACAGATTTATCCACAGAGATTGTGTATAGATTTTAAATGCTGTCGGCGTAATGATTTCGCATGATTGGCAAGCCTTGTTTAAAGCAGATTGGGTTGACTTAAAAGGATGGGGTAACAACACGATGGGCAGGTTTTGCGCTAACATTCTGCTTATTGTTGCTTCCCTACAAGGAATAAAATGAAAAATTCAGAATTGCATTTGCTGGAATGCAGAAAGATGTTTAACGGGCATCAGGAACGGTACCGCCACTTTTCTCAAACCTGCCGGACGGATATGGTATTTGATGTTTATCTGCCGCCACAAGTCTTAAAAGGCTATCCCGCGCCTGTTTTATATTTTCTTTCCGGCTTAAATAGTGATGGTTCTGAATTGGTTCGGCAAAGCGGAATCCAACGTTTTGCGGCACAATGGAATATTATTGTGGCTTTTCCGGATACCTCGCCACGCGGTCAGCATGTTGCCGACAGTGAGGAACATTATCTTGGACAGGGTGCCGGATTTTATGTCAATGCAACTGAAGCACCTTGGGCGCAGCATTACCAAATGGAAAGCTATATCAGCCAAGAATTGCCTGATTTGATCGAGCATCATTTCCCGGTAACGCAGGAGCGCAGCATTGCAGGTTTCAGCATGGGCGGGCATGGCGCACTGCATTTGGCTTTGAACCATCCCGGCCGATATGCTGCGGTTTCAGCCTTTGCGCCTTTATGTCATCCTATCGATACGGAAGGCGGCAGGCAGGCATTTTCAGCTTATTTGGGGCAAAACGTAGAAACATGGAAACACTATGACAGTACCGAGCTGATTCAGACGGCATCGCATAAATTGCCTGTTTTGATTGATGTCGGCAGTGAAGATGCTTTGTATCCTGAAGTCCTGCAACCGGAAGTGTTTGTCCGCTCAGCACGCGAAAAAGGTTTCAATATCCAATATAAAGTACGCCTGGGCTATGGGCATGACTATTTCTTTATTGCCAGCTTTATCGATTCGCATATTGAGTTTCACGCTCAGGCATTAGGACTTTAAGCAGTATTGAATAAAAGGCCGTCTGAAATCCGATTAATGGTCGGATTTCAGACGGCCTTTTATTTGGTCTTTTTCGACCTTTAATTTCAAACAGACTTATTCCTCAGGACGTTCGCCGTCGGTATCGTCCAATTTGCCTTCGGTGATATCGACATTGATACCGACTGCCGCACGGATTTTGGCATCGATTTCGTTGGCGATATCAGGATTTTCTTTCAACCAAACGCGTACATTGTCTTTACCTTGGCCGATTTTTGCACCGTTGTAGCTGTACCATGCACCGGATTTTTCAACGATGTCATGTTTGACGCCCAGATCAATCAATTCGCCTTCCCAGCTGATGCCTTCGCCGTAAAGAATATCGAATTCGGCTTGACGGAACGGAGGCGCAACTTTGTTTTTGATGACTTTGACTTTGGTTTCGTTACCAATCACGTCATCGCCTTTTTTAATCTGACCGGTACGGCGGATATCGAGGCGGACGGAGGCGTAGAATTTGAGCGCGTTACCTCCGGTTGTGGTTTCAGGGCTGCCGAACATCACGCCGATTTTCATACGGATTTGGTTAATGAAAACAACCAATGTATTGGTGCGTTTGATGTGGCCGGTCAGTTTGCGCAAGGCTTGGCTCATCAGGCGGGCTTGCAGGCCGACGTGGCTGTCGCCCATTTCGCCTTCGATCTCGGCTTTAGGAACAAGTGCGGCTACGGAGTCGACAACGACCATATCGATACCGCCGGAGCGTACCAATGTATCGCAGATTTCCAATGCTTGTTCGCCGGTATCCGGTTGGGAGAGATAGAGTTCTTCAACTTTTACGCCGAGTTTGCGGGCGTAAATCGGGTCAAAAGCATGCTCGGCATCGATGAATGCGCAGATGCCGCCATTTTTTTGGCATTGTGCAATGGCTTCGAGACAGAGTGTGGTTTTACCGGAGGATTCCGGGCCGAAAATTTCAACCACACGGCCGCGGGGCAGACCGCCAACGCCGAGTGCCAAGTCTACGCCGAGGGAGCCGGTGGAAATAACATCAAGGTTTTCTTCCTGTTGGCTGCCGTCCATTTTCATGATGGAGCCTTTGCCGAAGTTTTTTTCGATTTGGGCAAGGGCGGCGGCTAAGGCTTTGCTTTTTTCGTCTGACATGTTTTCTCTCCGAAAGGAAATATGAATCGCTAAGAATTTATTTAGCTATTATCGCATAAATTAAGAAAAAGTATAGTTTTATTTTTATTTTTCAGACGGCCTGTGTTTTTTGTATGCAACAGGCCGTCTGAAACTTTGAATAATCAATCAGTTGGTTAATGATGCAAAAACTTGGAAATAGTCGGGGAAAGTTTTATGCGTACATTTCGGGTCGTTGATGATGACGGGAACGCCCAAAAGCGAAACCAGCGAGAAACACATGGCCATGCGGTGGTCGTCGTAAGTATCGATGACGGCATCGGGGGTAAGTGTTTCGGGAGGCGTAATATGGATGGCTTCGGCTTCTTCAACGACTTCTGCACCCAGTTTGCGCAGTTCGGTTGCCATGGCGGCGATACGGTCGGTTTCTTTGACGCGCCATGAGCCGATATTGCGCAGGGTGCAGGGCTGTTTGGTAGCTAGTGCAACAATGGCCAAGGTCATGGCTGCGTCTGGAATATGGTTGGCATCCAAATCAAAAGCCTGAATCTTGCGCTCGGCAGGGCGGGAAATCTCAACAAAATTTTCGCCCCAAATAACATCCGCACCGATTTTCTCCAGTTCGCGTGCGAAGGCAACGTCGCCTTGAATGCTGTGTGCGCCGATACCGGTCACGCGGATGGGTGTACCCGCAATCAGGCCTGCGCCCAAGAAATAAGACGCGCTGGAGGCATCGCCTTCTACATATAAATGTTCGGGCGCATGATATTTGGCTCCGGCCGGGATGTTAAATACACGGTAGTCTTCATTGATGATGTCTACACCAAACTGCGCCATCAGCTTGAGCGTGATGTCGATATAAGGTTTGGAAATCAACTCGCCTACCATGTGGATTTCAAAAGCTTGTCCGGTCAAGGGTAAAGCCATCAGCAGGGCGGTCAGGAATTGGCTGGAAACATTGCCTTTAATCGGAATAACGCGCTCGCCGTTGTCTTGGCGTTTGCCGATCTGAAGCGGAGGGTAGTTTTCATTGCCCAGATATTGTACGTCTGCGCCGGCAATGCGCAGCGCGTCCACTAAATCGCCGATAGGGCGTTCGTGCATACGCGGCACGCCATGAAGATGATAGTCGCCGCCCAAAACGGCAAGTGCGGCAGTTAACGGGCGGAATGCCGTACCGGCATTGCCTAAAAACAAATCGGCGGTTGGGTTGGGAAAGCGGCCGCCGGTGCCATGAACTTTCAGACGGCCTTCAGGTAAAGATTCAATTTGCACGCCGAGTTTGTCGAGTGCTTCAAGCATTCGGTCGGTATCGTCGGATTTGAGCAAAGAATGGATTTCGCAAACGTTGTCGGAGAGTGCCGCCAAGAGCAGCGTGCGGTTGCTGATGCTTTTGGAACCGGGCAGGGCAACGGTGGAGGGTTTGAGTGTGGAAGCGGGCAGGCGGATGGATTCGGTCATTGGTTAGGATTTCAAATTGTAGACAAAACGATATTATACGCAGGCAAAGGCCGTCTGAAAAATGAAGAGGGCGCAATTTATTTGTGAAAAAAATGAATTTTTATATCGTTACACTATTTTCCAATTATTTATTTTGAAATTTTCTGCTTCAGTTTTGTGTTTGCCGCTATAACTTATTTTGTTGTGGCAGACATATAACCAAACACCATAAGAAAATCAGAAACCATTCTTTCCTATTTTTTCAGACGGCCTTTAATATCGGCGGACAATCATTGATAAAGCAAGAGCACGACCATGAGCCATTATCCTTTGTTTGCCAATTTGAAAAACCGCCCTGTTTTGCTGGCAGGTGCGGGCAAGGTTGCCGAGCGCAAGGCGGAAAGTCTGTTGTCTGCCGGAGCGCGCGTGCGCGTTGTTGCGGAAACTTTAAATCCTCAGTTTCAGCAATGGGCGGATGAAGGGAAAATAGTTTGGCTGGGCGGCTTGTTTGAAGAAGTCATGCTGGACGAGGTGTATTTCGTTATTGCGGCGACGGATGACGGTGTGTTTAACCGCCGTGTTTTTGAAGCGGCGGAACGACGGGCGAAATTGTGCAATACGGTGGATACGGCGGACTTGTGTTCGTTTATCGTGCCTGCCGTGGTGGATAGGGGGCCGTTGAAGATCGCCATATCCAGTGGCGGTACTGCGCCTGTATTGGCGCGGAAATGGCGGCAGATTATCGAGACATTGATTCCGCTGCATACGGGCACGATGGCGCGTATTGCCGGCAAATGGCGCGAAAAGGTTAAGCAAACGCTGAATAATGTCGAACAACGCCGTTATTTTTGGGAAAAGTTGTTTGACAGCCGTTTTGGTATTTTTGCGGCTCAAAACAATATCGAGGCGGCGGAACGCGAATTGATCACGCAGTTAAACCGGGAAACGCCGTTTGGCGGCGAAGTGGTTTTGGTGGGCGCAGGGCCGGGCGATCCGGGCTTGCTGACCATACATGCTTTGCAGGCGATTCAGGCTGCGGATACGGTGTTTTACGATGCTTTGGTGTCGGATGAGATTTTGGCGATGGTGCGTAAAGATGCGGTGAAAATCAGCGTGGGCAAACGCGCCGGTGCGCACCATGTCCAGCAGGAAGAAACCAATCGTCTATTGGTTGAACACGCTCAAAAAGGCGAGCGCGTGGTGAGGTTGAAAGGCGGCGATCCTTTTGTTTTCGGGCGCGGTGGGGAGGAAGTGCAAACCCTGTATCAGGCCGGAATTGCCTACCGCATTGTGCCGGGCATTACTGCTGCGCTTGGTGCCACTGCTTATGCCGGTATTCCGTTAACCCATCGTGATTGCGCACAAAGTGCTTTATTTGTGACCGGCCACAGCAAACATGAGGGCAGCCAGCCCGATTGGCAGACTTTGGCTTTAAGCCGCCAAACATTGGTGATTTATATGGGGACGCTTAAAGCGACCGAGATTGCGGAAAAACTGATGGCTTATGGCAGGCAGCCTTCTACACCTGTCGCCGTGATTTCCAATGGGACTTTACCGCATCAAACCGTGCGGACAGGCCGTCTGAAAGATTTGGGTTTGTTGGCCGCCGAAGCGGAGCGTCCGGCTTTAATGGTAATTGGCGAAGTGGTCGCCCTGCGCAATGAGATGAAATGGTTCGGAGAAGGTATCGAATATTTCGAAGAAGCCGCGTAAAGAGAATGGATTAAATCAGGCCGTCTGAATATTGGTTTCAGACGGCCTTGCCTTATTTAAAAGCTTGGCAATATTGCTGATAACGTTCTGCCAGTCCATATAGAATGATTGCGGTCAGCCCCCAGATGTCGTAGCGTTGGAAAGGCAGGGCGGGGAGGGCGAGGGTTTGATTGTTATGATGAAGTTGACGGAATGTGTAGTTTTGCAGGTTTAAGGCACAATCCAAAGGCAGATAAAAAATTTCAGCTACTTCGTCGGGATTGGCTTTGGGGTTGACGGGCTGGGTGCAAATTGCCGGAACAGGCGTAACACGGTAGCCGGAAGGCGTGTCATAAAAGGGTAGCGGCGCAAAAGTTTGCCATGCGGTAATCGGAATGGCGGTTTCTTCATAAGCCTCTCTTAACGCTGTTGCCGTTAGGCTGTCGTCTTGGGCATCTTTGCGACCGCCGGCAAAGGCAATTTGCCCTGTGTGCTGTCTTAAGGTCTCGGCCCTTTTGGTCAGTAAGATTTGCCACATTCCTTCATGCAAGACAATGCCGACCAAAACGGCTGCTTCTTTGACCGTTTCAGCGGTAACTAATTGATTTCGCTCTGCTTGCATGCGGCTGCTGAAGTGTGAAGCTTGAGTGAGGAAATGGATAAGGTGGTCGGTATTCATCTTTGATGCTGATTGTTTTATGCAGATGAGGATTACACAAGGTTTACGGTTACCGTGTCAACAAAATAGGGTGCGTGTGTTACAGTTATGCCTGAATGATAAATAAAGCTTTGCATCTGTTCTGCAAGTGCTTAGGCCGTCTGAAAATGCCGGCAGGATCTCAAAAAGGATAGTTATGTTGTTTTCCCCATCCCGTATTCGAGTAGCAGCTGCGGCTGTCATGATGTTGTTTGCTACACAAACTTTTGCCGCGCCCGGCGATTCAAAGGCTGTTTTTGAATCGGCTAAGATTATCAAAAAGAAAAGCCGCGCCGACCGTTTTTCTCCTGAAGAGCGCGAACAGGAACGGATACGTCTGTTGGGCATACAAAACCGTACCTCGCAGGTTTTTACTTTGTTAAATTCAGAACTAGCCCTGCAAAAGGGCGATGCGGCTTCTGCACTGTTTACTTATATTTTGACGTTGCATCGCACCAAATCTCCCGAAGTGGCCGAACGCGCTTTGGAGATGGCGGTTTCTTTAAATGCCTTTGAACAGGCTGAAGCCATTTATCAAAAATGGCGAGAAATCGAGCCGGAGCCTGGTGAAACACAAAAGCGTATGACTTGGTTGCGCAATTTGCTGCTGGGCAAAGCCGATAAAAATTTGAGCGGATTGGATAAGGTGATTGCCGGCGGTAGCGAAGATGAGCAAAAGCGCGTGTTCCTGCTTTTGGCACAAACCGCAGCCCAACAGTCGAATCTGACTAGTGATGCGGTCAAACAGGTGCATAAAACGGCATTAAATTATAAAGACTTCCCTGAAGCGGCGATTGCGGATGCAATTTTTAGTGCAAAAGACGGTCAAAAGAAACATGCCATTGCCGCATTGCAACGCTTGGCCAAGTTGGACAACGAAATTCTGCCGCCGACTTTTGTTACCCTGCGTCTGATAGCGCAACGGCATCCTGATATTCTGGACGGCTTTTTCAAAGAGACAGACACCAAAACCTTATCTCCGATTTGGCAGGAATTGGATATCGCCAATTTGATCGCCCATGGCCAAAATGATAAGGCTTTTAAGCGTTTGCAGACTTTGTTGGAAGAAAATCCTAACCCTGATTTGTATATTCAGGCCGCCTTATTGTCCGCCAGCAAGACGGAAAATATTTCTGCGGTAAACAGCTATCTGGAAAAGGCTTATAAAGCC
>NZ_KV831707.1:177437-195889 GCF_001837185.1 Neisseria sp. HMSC064D07
GTACGGAAGAGCAGCGCAGCCGTGCGGCGTTGATTGGCGCGGTTTCTTATAATGATGTTGAAGAATTAACCAAAGCCAAACAATGGCTGGATAAGGTAACGGCTACGGCTTATACGTTTGATAAAACCATTTTGGCCGCTTCTATCGAAGCCAAACAGGGTAACCATAAAGAGGCTTGGGCATTGGTACAACGCGCACAAAAAATGCCCGAGCAAAGAGGACATTATTTTGAAGCTAAGGATTTGCTGAATACGGCTTTGTTCGTATTGTCTAAAAACACCAATCTTCAAGAATCGTTGAACGCTTTGAACAGCTTGGTAAATTCCACAGAAAAATCCTTGAAAACCCAAGCTTCTCCCGAGCTACTTGCCAATGTGCTGTATCAGCGTTCGATGGTTTATGAAAAGCTGAACCAGCCAGGCAAGGCGATTGCCGATTTGCGTCGAGTGGTAGAGCTGTATCCGGACAATCCGCACGGTTGGAATGCTTTGGGCTATACCTTGCTGTCCAACGGCAAGGATTTGGACGAGGCTTTCAAAATGGTTCAGACGGCCTATCAAATGGATCCGGAAAGCGCAGCAATTAATGACAGTGTAGGTTGGGCTTATTATCTTAAAGGCGATGCCCAAATGGCTTTGCCGTATATCCAATATGCCTATGAAAAAGAACCTGAAGCCGAAGTCGCCGCGCATTTGGGCGAAGTCCTATGGACGCTTGGAGACCAAGACAAGGCCAAAGAAATCTGGAATGACGGTTTGAAGCACGGAAGCAATCTTCGGGTATTAAAAGAGACAATGTCCAAATTCGGTATAACGCCCAGCAAACCGCATACTCAAAAACACAAATAAAACCGAAAGGCCGTCTGAAAAGCGTTTGATTTCAGACGGCCTATGAAGGAATATCCATGAATTTAAAACAATTATCATCGGTTGCAGCCTTATTGCTTTTAGCTGCTTGTGCGCAGCCAAACTTACCTCAGCAAAACAGTTGGCAAGCAGCAGAGCAGGTGCAGGATTTTAGTGCGGATGGCCGATTGGCTGTCAAAGTGGAAGGAAAAGGCTCTTATGCCAATTTTGACTGGACTTATCAGAACGCGGTTCAAACCATTGATGTGAATACACCATTGGGCAATACCGTTGGCCAGCTGTGTCAAGATAGCGAAGGCGTATTGGCAGTAGACAGTAAGGGTAAGGTTTATCAGGCGGAAACGGCTGAGGAATTGAGCAGACAGCTTTTAGGCTTTGCTTTGCCGGTTCAATATCTGCATATTTGGGCTGATGGTAAACGCGTTGCCAATGCGCCATACAAAATCCTGCCTGATGGCCGTCTGGAGCAGTTTGACTGGACAATATCGCGTACTTTAAATAGTTCAGGACAGCCCAAAATGCTTCAACTTGAGAATGCCAAGTTTAATATCCGCTTGGTGTTCGATACAGTAAATCACTCTTTGGATAAGAATGGACAAACCCGATGCGTAGCACGCAAATAGAGGATGCCATGTCAGTTTCAGAGGAAATCCAAGCCTTTCCTGCGCCGGCTAAATTAAATTTGGATTTGAGGATTACCGGCCGCAGAAGCGATGGTTATCATAATTTGGAAAGTATTTTCTGTTTGATCGGCTTATATGATACCGTTCATCTGAAAATGCGTACTGATGGGCAGATTATTCTGCATACACCGGTTGAAGGGCTTGAACCTGAGCAAGACTTGACTTATCGGGCGGCTAAATTATTACTGCCATATGCAAGCGTACCGCGCGGCGTCGAAATCTGGTTGGATAAAGTGATTCCGACCGGCGGAGGCTTAGGCGGCGGCAGCTCTGATGCAGCCACGGTTTTAATGGTTTTAAACCAATGGTGGCAATGTGGTTTGAGTAGGCAGCAACTGATTGATTTAGGCGTAAGTCTTGGTGCAGATGTTCCTTTTTTTATTTTTGGCAGAAGTGCTTTTGCCAAAGGCGTGGGCGAGAAGCTGGCTGAAATAGATGTCCCTAAACAGTGGTATGTTGTCGTTAAGCCCCCCGTCCATGTGGCAACCGCTAAAATTTTTGCACATGAATGCTTGACACGGGATTCCAAACCCAGCATAATGCCGACTTTCCAATCGTTACAGCCGTTTCAAAATGATATGCAAGCGGTTGTGTTTCAGGAATATCCTGAAGTTTGGAAGGCTTATACTGAGTTATCCCAATATGGTTGTGCATTAATGACCGGTTCCGGGGCTTGTTTGTTTATAGCAAGTGAATCTCATCAAGAAGCAAATACAATTTACCAACAGGTTTCTCAATCATATGAGGCTTATTGTGTGGAAGGATTAGATATTCATCCTCTATTTCATATGATTTAGTAAGTTGGGGAGTCGTCAAGCGGTTAAGACACTGGATTTTGATTCCAGCATGCGAAGGTTCGAATCCTTCCTCCCCAGCCAAATAAAAGCGTGTAAGTTTTCTTACACGCTTTTTTACGCTAAGAGCAAAATAACGCTGAAAAACTTTTTTTTACCCGTTTTTACGAGTATAATCGCATAAATTAGTGTCTTAGACATGGGGCAAAGGGAAGCGTAATGTTTTCTGAGCGTAAATCGAATTTAGAATCAGGTGAAGATATGGCTGCTTATGACAGTTTAATGGTGTTTACCGGTAATGCAAATCCGGAATTGGCGCAACGTGTTGTCAAACATTTGGATATTTCACTCGGTGAAGCCACCGTTTCCAAATTCTCTGATGGTGAAGTAGCCATTGAATTGTTGGAAAATGTGCGTGGTCGCGATGTGTTTATTTTGCAACCTACCTGCGCGCCAACCAATGACAACCTGATGGAAATTTTGACTATGGCCGATGCACTCAAACGTGCTTCTGCCGGTCGTATTACTGCCGCAATTCCTTACTTTGGTTATGCGCGTCAGGATCGCCGTCCTCGCTCTGTTCGTGTACCGATTTCTGCTAAATTGGTAGCGAATATGTTGTACTCAGCCGGTATTGACCGCGTATTGACTGTTGACTTGCATGCCGACCAAATCCAAGGTTTCTTCGATATTCCGGTAGATAATATTTACGCTACCCCGATTTTGTTGAACGATATTAAACAACAGCGCATTGAGAACCTGACTGTTGTCAGCCCTGACATTGGTGGTGTTGTACGTGCACGTGCTGTTGCTAAATCTTTAAATGCTGATTTGGCCATTATCGACAAACGTCGTCCTAAAGCCAACGTGGCTGAAGTGATGAACATTATTGGCGATATTCAAGGCCGTACTTGCTTGATCGTAGATGATATGATCGATACGGCAAACACCTTGTGTAAAGCAGCCGTTGCCCTGAAAGAGCGCGGTGCAGATCGTGTATTGGCATACGCCAGCCATGCAGTATTCTCCGGTGAAGCAGTGAATCGAATTGCTTCTTCCGAAATTGACCAAATAGTTGTGACAGATACCATTCCGTTGTCTGAAGCAGCTAAAAAATGTGAACGTATCCGTCAAGTTACCATTGCCGGTTTGCTGGCTGAGACGGTACGCCGTATCAGTAATGAAGAATCCGTCTCATATCTTTTCAATGAAGATGTGATGACTGGCGGCATGTTGCTGCCATAACTCGATGTCGTCTTAAGCTGGTCGCGGCCGATGACGACGATTTTATCTAAATTGGAGTATTAAACATGACTTACGAAATTCAAGCCTCTGTTCGCGAAGCCCAAGGCACTGGTGCGAGCCGCCGCCTGCGTCGCGAAGGCCAAATCCCTGGCATCCTGTACGGTGAAGGTCAAGAGCCTGTTGCTATCGTTGTAGACCACAAAACTGTATTCTACGCATTGGAAAAAGAATCTTTCCATACTGCTTTGATTAAACTGTCTTTGAACGGTGAAACTAAAGACGTTATCGTGCGTGACTTCCAAATGCACCCATTCCGTCGCGAAGTTCAACACATCGACTTCCAAGCTGTAAAAGCTGACCAAGTTGTACGTATCCGTGTTCCTCTGCACATTGTTAACGCTGAAAACTCTCAAGCTGTTAAATTGCAAGGTGGCCGCGTATCTCTGTTGAACACTTCTGTTGAAGTAGTTGCTTTGCCTGCAAACATTCCTGCTTTCTTGGAGCTGGATTGTGCATCAGTAGTTGCCGGAGATATTCTGCACTTGTCAGACATCAAATTGCCAGAAGGTGTTGAAAGCGTTTCTCTGAAACGTAACGAAAACCTGGCTGTTGCTACTGTTACCGGTAAAAAACGCTAATAGGTAGTTAATATAAGAAAACCGTATCAGATAAATCTGATACGGTTTTTGTTTTGCATATAAAATCATTTGCTATAAAACTTGGGTAAATGTAATAGCATATGCACTTTATAAGAATGAAGCAATTTCATTGCGAAGTTTATTAAGAAAGCGTCCATGCCGTACCCATTGTGCGGCTGATTCATAATCCTGTTGTTCAAATGCTTGTTGTAAATCTTGATATAGGTTGCTTTGTACTTCTTGGATTTCTTGATCCAGCGCTCGGATGGCATCATGGTTTTGTTCCATTTGTGCATCCATCAATGTTTCCCGCCATTCCATCTGCTGCATGAGGAATTCTGGTGAAAACGAAGTGTGTTCAGGTGCATCAGCATCGATATTTTGGCTTTTCAAGAGATAAGCGGCTCGATCAATAGGGCTTTTTAATGTGCGGTAGGCGTCATTAATTGTAGAAGACATCATAACGGCTTGTTTCTGCTCAAAAGCTGAAGCAGAAGCAAATTTATCGGGATGAAAACGGGCAGCTAAAGCTCGATAGATCTGTTCGAGTGCTTCGGTATCAATATTGAAAGATGGCTCAAGCTGAAAGAGGTTGAAGTATTGAGACATGATATTAAAGGAAAAAATCTAAAGAAGAGGATTATTTTACGATATAATCCAGAAACTGTTTATACGAAAGGAAAACAATATGACCGGTAAGGTGCAACACAATAAAGGCAAAATACGAGACAATGCCTTAAAAGCCTTAGTCAAATCTGATTTGTTCCGACACAAAGTAGAACGAAAAAGAAAAGGCAAGGGTAGCTATAATAGGCAAGAAGCCAAAAAATGGCGGGATGGTTTTGATACTTTCTCGCCATTTTTGATATTTTAAACGTGGAAGCTCTCGCCACAGCCGCAGGAGTCTTTAACGTTTGGGTTTTCAAATTTGAAACCTTCCTGCAAGCCTTCTTTAGTGTAATCAACTTGCGTGCCGTCCAAATAAACCAAGCTTTTCGGGTCAATATAAACGCGTGCGCCGTGTTCTTCAAAAATCAGGTCATCCTCGTTCACTTCATCGACAAATTCAAGGTTGTATGCCATGCCCGAGCAGCCGCTGGTTTTCACACCCAAACGCACGCCCAAGCCTTTGCCGCGTTTAGTTAGGTAGTTGTTGATGTGTTTGGCTGCGTTTTCTGTGATGGTAATCATGCTTTTTTCCTCATTTCGCAATCATTTTCTGTTTTGCCTGCTTTTTTATTTCAGACGGCCTCTTGATTTTCAGGCCGTCTGAAAACGTTGTTTTGCCCACTCTATTGCGGCGGCAATGGCAGCTTTAGCCTGCGGACTGTTTTTCCAACAGGTTGAGCCGGTCAATTTTGCCCCTAGTTCCAAAACATCGTCCAAATCCGCTGCCGCCAGTGTGGCAACATCATCCAAACCCATTTGCTGCAAACGCTGTAATATGGTTTTACCTATGCCTTTGACAGCAAGTAGGGATTGGACTTCTTCATCGGTAAAAGGCATATCGTCTTCTTTGATTTTGCAGGTACTGGCGCACTTACTATGGCAGTTGGTGCCTATCAAGCCGATTTAGACATTAATGTCTGCAAACTAAGTATCTGGCAAACAAGATTATTTGTTTTCCTGACGTTTGCGATAGTCGGCAACGGCTGCTTTTACTGCATCTTCAGCTAAGATGGAGCAGTGGATTTTAACTGGAGGTAATTCCAACTCTTCGGCAATTTCGCTGTTTTTGATTGCCAGTGCATCGTCAAGGCTTTTGCCTTTGACCCACTCGGTGATCAGGCTGGAAGACGCGATGGCAGAACCGCAACCGTAAGTTTTGAATTTTGCATCTTCGATAATACCCTCATCGTTTACTTTGATTTGCAGACGCATTACGTCACCGCAGGCCGGTGCGCCGACCATGCCGGTACCGACAGATTCGTCGTTTTTGTCGAAAGTGCCGACGTTGCGGGGGTTTTCGTAGTGGTCGATTACTTTATCGCTGTATGCCATGATGTGGTTTCCTTTGTGTTTTTAGTGGTGTAAATGGTTTGTTTACGAATGTTCAGACGGCCTGAAGTTTAGATTTTGCACGCGCCGCCTTCGCAGCCGTCATCATTCTCTGAATCAACGCCGCCTTCTACAGTAACGCCGTCAAAATCTTCGAGCAGGTTGTCGAGATTGTCGAGGTCGAGTTCTTGTTCGTCCATGGGTCTGTATCCTTAATTTGAAGGTTGTGGCTTTTAGGTCGTCTGAAAAGGTCTTTTATGGTTTTCAGACGACTTTTTTTGTTTTTTTAATGTATAAATTGGGTAGGTTATCAGACCTAACGTTTTGAGCAAGTTTACGGTTTCGGTGGGTTCACAATTCAACCTACGCTTGCTTTTTGCAGAAATTATAACTTTCTTAAACTATCAAAATCATCTTTGTTAAACTCAATTTTCGCACTTCTCTTCACTCCATCTTTATAGAATGGTGTAATCGTGCGTCCTCTAGGTAAAGTCTCGTTTTTAATTATAAATGGAACTAGAAAAGTTCTCTCTATATCAACTTGAATATTTTCAAAATCCTTAAAGAAATCATCAAATTCTTTTTGAGTTAAAGTTTTATTATCATTTGTTAATAATGTCCCAGCTTGATAAATAACAAGCCAAATATTCGTTCCTTTCTCTTCTTCATTTTCCTTAGGTTTAATTTTGACCAGTCCGTCATCTTGTTCTCCCTCTTCAATACAATAATTTTCCAACGCAACAATTGAGTATATTCCATTATTGTATTCAAAATGCTTTTTCAAAGTTTTCATTTTAATAGTCTCCTAAGGTTAGTTAAATTAACATCAAAAATACATAAAACAATCAAAGATTAAGTAGTCTAAATTATCAACCCAATCTAAGTTTACTTGATTTGGCTTTTAGGTCGTCTGAAAAGGTCTCTTGCTATTTTCATACGACCTTTTCTCTTGATTAATGCGCCGCCCATTCAATCGAGTTCAAATCAATACCTTCTTTAAACATTTCCCACAGCGGAGACAGTTCTCGCAGTTTGCCGATTTTGGATTTGATCAGTTCTGCTGCGAATTGGACTTCTTCTTCAGTGGTCATACGGCCGAAGGTGATGCGCAGGGAAGAGTGCGCCAATTCGTCGTTGCGGCCGAGCGCGCGTAAAACGTAGCTTGGTTCAAGACTGGCAGAAGTACAGGCGGAGCCGCTGGATACGGCGAGTTCTTTAACCGCCATAATCAGGCTTTCGCCTTCGACGAAGTTGAAGCTGACGTTCAGGTTGTTCGGAGCGCGGTGTTCGAGGTCGCCGTTGATGTAGACTTCTTCGATGCCTTCGATACCTTTGAGGAAGATATCGCGCAGTTTCAGGTAGTGTGCAGTGTCTTGTGCCAATTCTTCTTTGGCAATGCGGAAGGCTTCGCCCATACCAACGATTTGGTGGGTCGGCAATGTGCCGGAACGGAAACCGCGTTCGTGGCCGCCGCCGTGCATTTGGGCTTCGAGGCGGACGCGTGGTTTACGGCGTACATATAGGGCTCCGATGCCTTTAGGGCCGTATACTTTGTGGCCGGACATAGACAACAAATCAACTTTGGCAGCTTCAACGTCAACAGGCACTTTACCGCATGCTTGTGCTGCATCAACGTGGAAAATGATTTTGCGTTCGCGGCAGATTTCACCGATGGCAGGAATATCTTGAACTACGCCGATTTCGTTGTTTACCCACATTACGGAAACGAGGATGGTGTCTTCGCGGATGGCGGCTTTCAGTACGTCTAAATCAACCAAACCGTTTTCTTGTACATCCAAGTAAGTCACTTCGTAACCTTGGCGTTCGAGTTCGCGCATGGTGTCGAGCACAGCTTTGTGCTCGGTTTTTACGGTGATGAGGTGGTTGCCTTTGGATTTGTAGAAGTGCGCCGCGCCTTTAATGGCGAGGTTGTTGGATTCGGTCGCACCGCTGGTAAAAACGATTTCTTTGGAGTCAGCGTTAATCAGGGCTGCAATGTCTGCGCGTGCTTTTTCTACCGCTTCTTCTGCTTCCCAACCGAAGCTGTGGCTGTTGGAAGCTGGGTTGCCGAAAATATCGGACAGGTAGGGAATCATTTTTTCGGCAACGCGGCGGTCAACGGGAGTGGTGGCGGCGTAGTCGAGGTATACGGGGGTTTTGACGGTCATGGTTTGCTCTTTCGTTTGGTCATCTGCCTGCGGTCTTTGCCGTAGGTCGGTTTAATGAATGTGTGTAAAGGTAACGACATGACTGCTGTCGCTGCAGTTTTTTTGTTCAATGATGCTTTGCAGCGTAACGCCGCTGAGGTAATCATTGATGGTTTTGTTTAAGTTTTCCCAAAGGTCGTGGGTCAGGCAGGGGGCGCCGTGGTGGCAGTTTGCTTTGCTGCCGCACTGCGTGGCATCCAGTCGGTCTTCGGCTGCGGAGATAATTTGTGCAATATTGATTTGCTCTGCGGGAGCAGCAAGGATATAGCCTCCGCCTGGGCCGCGTAGGCTTTCAACCAATCCGGCACGGCGCAGCTTGCTGAATAATTGTTCGAGGTAGGAGAGCGATATGCTTTGTCGTTCGCTGATGGCACTGAGTTTGACAGCACCGGTTTGCGCGTTCATCGCCAAATCTATCATGGCGGTTACTGCAAATCGCCCTTTGGTAGTCAGTCTCATGGTGTGGTTGCCTGTGTGGGCGTTTTTATTAGTGGGGGAATTGTCTAATATCTGAGTGTTTCAGTCAAGTATATGGCGGCTCGGTTTGATTGATTGTTTAAATGGTGGCATGGGCTGATTTTTAAATCGGAAAATATTTTTTTTATTTTTCTGTAATTTGGACTTAAGGCCGTCTGAAAAAGGCTATCAACCCTACAAATATCAGGGTTAAAATGTTTTGATTTAATATTGATAGTGATATAGATTATCAAAATTATTCTTAAAATTTAGTTGTTTTGATGGAGTAAAATAATGAGGTGTTTGAAATGTTCAGACGGCCTTGACCATCCATCTTTACCTTAACAGAGGCAATCGACAATGAAATGTGATTTAAGCAAAATAACCTGTATCGAAGACTTGCGCCTTGTTGCCAAACGTAAAATGCCGCGTATGTTTTATGACTATATTGACTCAGGCTCTTGGACGGAAACCACTTATCGTGAAAATACTTCGGATTTTAAAGACATCCGTTTCCGCCAAAAGGTATTGGTTAATATGGAGGGACGAAGTCTCGAAACCAAAATGATTGGGCAGGATGTGAAAATGCCGGTAGCGATTGCGCCGACCGGTTTCACGGGCATGGCGCATGCCGACGGCGAAATCTTGGCGGCACGGGCGGCGGAAAAATTTGGTATTCCGTTTACGCTGTCGACCATGTCCATTTGTTCGATTGAAGATGTAGCTGAAAACACCAGCTCGCCGTTTTGGTTTCAGCTTTATGTGATGCGCGACCGCGAGTTTATGGAGAACCTGATTAAGCGTGCGAAGGATGCCAAATGTTCGGCTTTGGTATTGACTGCCGATTTGCAGGTTTTGGGTCAGCGCCACAAAGACATTAAAAACGGCCTGTCTGCGCCGCCGAAACCGACCATCGCCAATTTAATCAATTTGGCGACTAAGCCGGAATGGTGCATGAAAATGCTGAACACGGAACGCCGCACTTTCCGCAATATTGTCGGTCATGCGAAAAACGTGGGCGATTTGTCTTCGCTGTCTTCATGGACTTCTGAACAATTCGATCCGCGCCTGAGCTGGGATGATGTGGCGCGTATTAAAGATTTGTGGGGTGGCAAGCTGATCATCAAAGGCATTATGGAACCTGAAGATGCAGAAAAGGCAGCGAAAAGCGGCGCGGATGCATTGGTCGTTTCCAATCATGGCGGCCGTCAGCTTGACGATACTGTGTCTGCCATTAAGGCTTTGCCGGATGTGGTCAGCGCGGTGGGCAGCGACATCGAGGTTTGGATGGACAGTGGTATCCGCAGCGGTCAGGATATTTTGAAGGCTTGGGCTTTGGGTGCGAAAGGTACGATGATAGGCCGGGCGTTCCTGTATGGTTTGGGTGCGTATGGTGAAGAAGGCGTAACCCGTGCGCTGGAAATCCTGTATAAAGAAATGGATATTTCCATGGCGTTTACCGGTCATCGCAATATTCAAGATGTGGATTCCAGCATTTTGCGTTCTACGCGTTGGGCTCAAGATGAATTTTAATTTTTAAACATAAGAAAAGGCCGTCTGAAAATCTGTTTTCAGACGGCCTTTTTATAGACGGCTATTTCTCGTTTTTGCGATACCATTCGATGAAGGCATCGGGTTTGACGAAGCCTAATAAGGCTTCGCTATGACTACCGTCGGCGCGGACAACAAACACGCCCGGAGGGCCGAAGAGGCCGTATTCTTTCAGTAATGCCTGATGGTCGGGAGTGTTGGCGGTCACGTCGATTTGGAAGAAGCGCTGCATATCGACCGCTTCGTGTACTTGCGGTTGGTTGAGTGTGTAGGCGGCCATTTCTTTGCAGGATACGCACCAGTCGGCGTAGAAATCAATCAGCACAGGTTTGCTTGGATCGGCTTTCAAGGCGGCATCCATAGCGGCTTTGAGTTCGCCGACATCGGTAAACATTTTGCCGTGGTCGGTTTCTTGTCCTGCTTCGGATGGCGGAACCAGCGTTAAGAAGTGGTGCAGGGCGGTAGTTTGTTTATTGAAGCTTTGCCAGCCAAACCATGAGCCGCCAATCAGCAGTAAAAAGCCCAATACGGCGGCAACTGTTTTCAGACGGCCTTTTTGTTTGCCGGATTTCGCCAAAAGCATAAGGGCGGGAACAATCATCAGTAAGGTGTAGAGGCCGACTACTGCGAAATAAGGCAGATGCGGTGTGGCAAGGTATACGGCAACGGCCAGCAAGATGAAGCCGAATGCGTATTTGATGCCGTTCATCCAGTCGCCTGCTTTAGGCAGGATATGGCCGCCGAATGTACCGATGATGATGAGCGGTACGCCGGTGCCGAGTGCCAAGACATAAAGCGCAAGACCGCCCAAGACGGCATCGCCGGTCTGGCCGATATAGCCCAAAGCAAATGCCAGCGGAGGTGCAACGCAAGGGCCGACAATCAGCGCGGACAAAATACCCATGATGAAGACGGAAATGATTTTGCCGCCGGAGAGTTTGTTGCTTTGGTTTTGGAAATAGGATTGGACAGAGTTTGGCAGCTGGATATTGAAGAGGCCGAACATGGACAGCGCCAGTATCACCATCAACGCGGCTGCGGCAAGCACAACCCAAGGCTGTTGCAGCCATACGGTCAACAGCGCGCCGGTCAAACCGGCAATCACGCCGACCAAGGTATAGGTCAGTGCCAAACCTTGTACATACACCATCGACAAGGTGAATGCGCGGCCTTTGCCGACTTTTTTATCGCCTACGACAATGCTGGAAACAATCGGTAAGAGCGGATACATACAGGCGGTAAAGCTTAAGCCCAAACCTGCGACAAAAAACGCCAACAGGTTGGCGTTTAAAGTATCCCAAGAGAGCTTGAAGCGGCTGCTGTCGGGATTGTTTGTACTGGGTTGCATGGGCATTTGGCCGTCTGAAGAGGCGGACGGTTGCAAAAAGCGGTCTTTAGCAGAAACCGGCTCATCGCTTTGGGGCTGGTAAACCCCGTTGCCTTTTACGTCAAACTCAGTGTCCACAGGCGGATAACACACACCCACTTCGGCGCAGCCTTGATAAGTCAGTGTCAGTTTGTATTGCGGCGCGGCTTGTTTGTAAGGCAGGTCAACCTGTGCGGTATGGTGGTAAACCGTTTGTTTGCCGAAGAATTCGTCTTCTTTTTCTTCGCCTTTGCTGAATTTGGGTTCGCCTAGGATTTTGTCAGGATTGGTCGCTGCAACGATTTTGGACTGGTACATATAGTAGCCGTCAGCGATTTTGAACTGCACGCTGATGCCTTGGTCGGTTACATTGACTTGAGGTACAAAGGCTTGCTCAGGGGGCAGCAAATCATTGGCATCTACTGCGAATGCGAAGCTGCTCAAGCCTAAAAATGCAATGAGGAAATAAAGGAATTTTTTCATAGTATCTACGGAGATGCCGTTGAGAAACCGTCATTATAAATGATGGGAAAAACAATCGGCTTAATTTAAGTTAAAGATTACGCAAGTTGTCTAATTCTTTTGAATTATATCGGATTGCAGTTAACCGTACATGAGCGATAGTCTCATGTTATCGTTCAATTTATGCCAAAGGCCGTCTGAAATGTTCAGACGGCCTTTGTGGCTATTCGGCTTGGCTTTAAGGATAAGCGATATAAGCGTAAGCGGAATGGTTGTGTATCGATTCGAAGTTTTCGCTTTCGACGACGAATGATTCGATGCGTTTGTCGGCTATTAACACCGTGGCCACATCGCGAACCATGTCTTCGACAAACTTCGGATTTTCGTACGCCTTTTCCGTTACATACTTTTCGTCAGGGCGTTTGAGCAAGCCGTAGAGCTGGCAGCTTGCCTGTGCTTCAACGTAATCGATGATTTCTTCAATACCTACATCCGCGTTTGCAATCAGACTGACCGTCACATGCGAACGTTGGTTGTGCGCGCCGTATTCGGAAATTTCTTTGGAACACGGACACAATGAAGTAACCGGAACCATTACTTTCAGGCAGTGGCTGTATGTACCGTTTTTGATTTCGCCGGTCAGGGTAACATCATAGTCAAGCAGCGATTGGATGCCGGAGACAGGCGCACTTTTTTTGCGGAAAAACGGGAAGGTAACGCTGATTTTGCCGGAATGGGAATCCAACAGGGCAACCATATCGGCGGTCAGCTTGTGCAGCGTATCGAAATCCAAAGCATCGGTTTGTTTTTCCATCAGGGCGACAAAGCGCGACATATGCGTGCCTTTTTGGTCGGCAGGCAGGAAAACCGTCATGGTCAGGCGGGCGACGGTGGATTGTTCGCCTTCTTTGCTTTTGAGGGAGATTGGAAAGCGCAGGTCTTTGATGCCGACCTGATTAATCGGCAGGTTGCGTAAATCGCGGCTGGATTGCACGTCTGCAATGGCGTTCATGCGTGGTATGTCCTTCATGATAGGATTGTTGAGATGCGTGTGGAGGGAATCGGCTCGTGTCGGCCGATTTGCAAATGCGAGATTATATCACTTGCTTTATCCGCCTGCATTGATTGTTTCTATTTTTCAGATAGTGATAAAATCTTCGATTATTCACATCTATATAGGCAGAGACCAAATGAAATTCGCCACGAAAGCCATTCATTCCAGCTACGATTGCGACGAACACAACCGTGCGCTGATGCCGCCGATTTATCAAAACAGTATGTTTGCGTTGCACGAGATTGGCGAAAATGTGCCTTACCGCTACTCGCGCCTGAGCAACCCGACCCGTCAGGTATTGGAAGATACCGTTGCCGATTTGGAGCACGGTGCGGCCGGTTTTGCGTTTTCCAGCGGCATGGCGGGGATTGATGCCGTGTGGCGTACTTTCCTGCGCCCGGGCGATACCATTGTCGCTGTCGCCGATATTTACGGCGGCGCTTATGATTTATTGGTCGATGTTTATCAAAAATGGGGTGTGAACGTTGTTTTTGCCGATTTGGGCAATCCGGATAATTTGGACGAGCTGCTTAACGCACACAATGTCAAACTGGTTTGGCTGGAAACGCCGTCCAATCCGCTTTTGCGCTTGGTAGACATCAAAGCGCTCGCCGCGAAAGCCAAGGCAGCTGGTGCGCTGGTCGGTATCGACAACACCTTTGCCACGCCGTATCTGCAACAGCCGTTGGATATGGGTTGCGATTTTGTGTTCCATTCCGCTACCAAATATTTGTGCGGCCATTCGGACGTACTGATGGGCATAGTCGTTGCCAAAACCAAAGAGCTGGCGCAGCCTTTGCACGACATGATGGTGCATACCGGCGCGATTGCAGGCCCGATGGACTGCTGGCTGGTGTTGCGCGGTATTAAAACGTTGGCCTTGCGCATGAACGCCCATTGCCAAAACGCACTCGAAATCGCGCGCCGTTTGGAAGCTCATCCTGCCATTGAAAAAGTGTTCTATCCCGGCATGCCGTCTCACGAACATTACGAACTCGCCAAAGCACAAATGCCCAAAGGCATCGGCGGCGTGGTGACGGTTTACCTCAAAAACGACACGCGTGAAGCGGCCAATAGCGTGATTAAAAACATGAAACTGGTCAAAATGGCTTCCAGCCTAGGCGGCGTGGAAAGTTTGGTCAACCATTGCTATTCCCAATCCCACAGCGGCGTACCGCATGATGTGAAAATGGAAATGGGCATCAAAGTCGGCCTGCTGCGTTTCTCTGTCGGTATCGAAGATGTGGACGATATTTGGAGCGATATTTCTAAAGCATTGGATACGACTTTGTAAATAAGGCTTAAAGGTCGTCTGAAGGTGGATAGTTTTTCAGACGGTCTTTTGCAATAATTAAGGAATGAATATGAAAACATTATTCGGTGCATTGATGAGTATGGTAGTTTTGGCAGCTTGTACATCTCCTTCAGCATCTCAGCCTGAACAAGCCTCTAAAGTGCAGGTACAAACTCAACAAACGGCGCAACCTACTTTAGCCGCCAAATGGCGTGTTGTTGCTTTCAATAAATTTACTGAAAAAGATTTGGCCGGTACTGATGCCTATCTGGATTTGAGCGAGATGCCTAAGGCGTATGGCAAGATGGGGTGTAACGGTATGATGTTTCAAGCGAATGTAATCGGAGCGGGCAAAATTGATTTTGGCCATATTGCGGTAAGCATGATGCTGTGTGAAGACATGAAGCTGGAAGATGCGTTTTTGCGCAAACAAAGCGTGTGGAACTATCGTTTTGATGGTAACGATTTGATTTTGGAACAAAAAGGCATCAGTATCCGTTTGCGTCGTGAATAATCTTAAAGGCCGTCTGAAAATAAATATTTCAGACGGCCTTTTGAATCTTTATAATAAGCCCTATTTGAAACTGATACCAAATATCAAGGAAACCTATTATGGCAGCTTCTCCAGAAGCCAAGTTTACCGAAGAAAAAGTCTTGTGGATCAAACACCATACGCCCAAGCTGATGACTTTTGCCATCAGCCGTCCAGAGTCCTACCGTTTTTCGGCAGGACAGTTTTCGCGCCTTGGTTTCCGTGACGGCGAGGGCTTTATTTGGCGCGCGTATTCAGTCGTGTCTGCCGAATACGCCGATACGCTTGAGTATTTCGCGGTATTAATCGAAGGCGGCCCGATGTCGGCGCGTTTTGCCGCGATGAAAGAGGATGATACTATTTTGCTGGATAAAACGGCTACCGGTTTTCTCTTGCCCGAGCGTTTCCCCGACGGCAAAGATTTGGTTATGCTCTGCACGGGTTCCGGCATTGCGCCTTTCCTCTCCATTATCGAGCAGCCTGAAATCTGGCAGCGTTTCGACCGTTTGGTTTTGGCGCATTCCGTCTCTTACGCCGACGAGTTGATTTTCAACCAGCGCCTTGCCGATTTGAAAGAGCATCCGCTGATTGAAGAATATTTCCATAAATTCACTTTTGTTCCGGTTACCACGCGTGAGGAAACGGAAGGCGCATTGAGCGGCAAACGGATTCCCGAATTGCTGAAGAATGGCGGCTTGGAAGAAAAAGTCGGCTTCAAGTTCACCAAGGCCGATACGCGCTTTATGGTTTGCGGCAATCCGGCAATGGTCAAAGACACTTTCCAAGCGCTAATGGATTTGGGCTACGCCATGCACCGCAACCGTATCCCCGGCGAAATTATGATGGAAAATGGTTTTTAAATTCGGTCACAATATACAGCCGTATATATAAGTGTACAAACCTGCTTATAAACAGTATATTAAGCGGGTTTTTATTTTGCCTGTAATATACGGCGATATACAGAAAATCACTCAAAGCAACATTAATCAGGGGGGATTTTCTGGGGTATATTTTGTGAAGGTTAGGAAAATGGCGGAATCCAACCGTTTAACGCAGCGGAAAATTGACACGGCCAAGCCGGGGGATAAGGCTTATAAGCTTTACGATGGCGGCGGACTGTTTTTGTTTGTGCATCCTGCCGGTGGGAAATACTGGCGGCTGAAATATCGGTACGGTGGCCGTGAAAAGGTGTTGTCTATCGGTGTTTATCCGGTCGTGACGCTTAAGGCGGCGCGTGATGCGGCTTTTGAGGCAAAGCGGCAGCTTTATGATGGGATAGACCCGGGGGCGCTGAAGCGGTCTGCAAAACAGGCGGCACGGGTGGCGGCCGGTGGGCAAAGTATGGTCGATTTGGGCGCGGCATGGTATGAATCTCGAGTAGGCAAGCTGGCTAAAAATACGTTGGATGGCGACAGGGCTAGCCTTGCGCATATCAATGAATTTTTCCGAAAGAATACGGATATTAATGCCATTACGGCGCTGGATATGTCTGAGTTTGTGGAATGGCTGAATGCCAAGAATATACCAGCGCGGGCAACGCGTGTAATGCAGATTGCTGAAGCGGTATGGGATTATGCTGTTCGTAAGGGCATAGTTATCAGTGATAGGCGTAATCCTGTCGAAACGGCCAAGGGTTTGCTTGCGCCTTATCAATCCAAGCCTGAAGCGCATTTGGCTGAGAGCGAGTTGGCATTGTTTTTTTATTCGCTCTTGAAAGATGAAAGAATTACGGCTTTGGCCAAGTATCTGGTATTGCTTACCGCGCTGATTGCGCCACGGAGTGGGTCGATAGTGGCCAGCCGATGGGAAAATGTGGATTTGGATCGTAAAGTCTGGCTTATGCCTGGCGAAGATATGAAGATGCGGAATGATTTTTTGATTCCGCTGTCTGATTGGTCGGTGGCATTGCTGTCTGAGCTGCGTGAGGTAACGGGTCGGCATGAATTTGTTTTTCCGGCCATGAGGAATGATAGTGTATCGGGTACTGTCGGCGTAAAGCTTGGGCATCAGGCGATTAAGCGGTGTGGTTATGATGGCCGGCATGCCGGTAAAGCGAATGCTACCATGCACGGCTTTAGGCACTTGATGACGAATATCTGCCTGGTGAATGGCAAGGATATTCTGACGATGGATTTGGCGCTTGGGCATGTGAGCAAATCGGCGTTAAAGCGGGCGGGGTTTTCTTCTTTGCCGCATTATCTGACCGCTCAGGAATTCAGATTTAATGAGCGGCGTGAACTGGCGCAATGGTATAGTGATTATTTGCGCCGGTATTATGATCAGGCGGTGGCGCGGCTACATGGGGAAGGGATAACGGATTTCTTCGGTAATTGGAAGATGTTTTATCAGGATTGAGATTGTGAAACAGGCCGTCTGAAATGTTCAGACGGCCTGTGCCGTATTATTTATTCAGTAATCAGGAAGCTGATAAAGTTGTGCTGCCTCCCTGCCTCCATCAATGCGGTAACGATTTGTGTTTCCGTGATGTCTGGGCATTCGTTTCGGTAGCGTTTTCCTTCCAGGATGTTTAGCAGCACTTCATGTAGATTGGCTGCTTCGTATAGTGCCTGATTGGCTTTGCTACGCCATTTTGTGCCGCCTTTCATTGTTGCGGCCACGGCAGACAGGATCAGGCTATTGGACGTTTCCAGTGTGTTTACGGCATCGGGCAGGGTTTCGCTGTTGATTCTATTTGTGGTTGCCGATCCTTTCACAATCGGGCGGCCTGATGGGTCCTGCGTATCGCGGTGCATGCGGCGGATAAGGGCGACGATTTCTTGATAAGTACAGCGGTTTAAGGGTTTCCCTGCCTGACGTTCGATGTAGCTGTCCAAATTGCTGCTGCCCCAGTTGTGGATTTCTTTCAGGCGGTCGCCCAACATCATGACGACTTGTTCCAATTCTTTGCGATTTGGCATTTGGTCGGTCACTGATGGCAAGGCTATGCGCGGCGGGTTGATGGGTTTGTTGAAATGGGCGTTTAAAACCTTGAAGCATTCATCTTGATATTGTAATAGCCGTTCGCGGATTTCTGATTTGACGCGCTTTGCGTCTACCCCGAACAGCCAGCCGTTTAGGTATTCGATGGGTAGGCAGGTAGTTTCGCGGGGTCGGCCATCTTCGCCACGAATGGTCATCATGACCATTCGTGATTTTAGAATAGAGTTGCGCTGAATTTTTTTATGTTGTGATACCCAGTCCAAACCGATGTTTTCGCAGATCGGCTTCATGGCGACGTAGTGTTGGTTATTTTGGGAAAAAACAGGCACGGTTTGGCCGTGGAAAGAGATGTTTTGAACTTGGTTC
>NZ_KV831707.1:195989-266890 GCF_001837185.1 Neisseria sp. HMSC064D07
GTGGAAAGAGATGTTTTGAACTTGGTTCATGATGATTTGCCTTTGTCTAAGTTTTCTAAATTTGCCCATATGGGCGGCCGCGCGGTTAGAAACCCTGACAAAGACGGGCGGACTTATTCCCCTTTCGGGTATTGTATTCGTCGCCCGCGCGGCCATAGAAAACTTAGGCTGTATCGAAACAAACCAAAGGAAACCTAAAGAAACTATGGATACAAAAATGCCGCAATAACGGTGCGGTGCCGCTTTGTCATGTGGTTTCTACGCCACGTGAAAGAAATTTAAACAGATTAAAGTGGTAATGTCAAGCCGATATTTTCAACTATCGGCTTCATGGCGACGTAGTGGGTTTGGTTTCGGGTGAAGACAGGGACGGCTTGGCCGTGGAAAGAGATGTTTTGAACTTGGTTCATGATGGTTTCCTAGTTTAGTTTCGAAATGCCCGAAAAGGGCGGTCGGGAGGTTCGAAAACCTACTAGAAAAAGGCCGTGCTTATTCCCCGCTGAAAGCGGGTCTTGTATTCGCAGCCCTCCCGACCATAGGAAACTTCGGTGGTATCGAAACAAAAAACAAAGGAAACCGATGAAATCTATGGACGTAAAAAATTCACGCTGACGGGGTGAATGCCGTTCTAGTAGAGGTTTTCGACGCCTCGTGAAGCGGAATGTAAAGCAAAAAGAAAATACTTGTCAAGGGAAATATAATTTGGCATGATGAAATTCGATTAAATCACGCAAGGAAATGTAAAGATGAAACGCTTTGCAGCTTTGGTAGTTGGTTGCTTGGTATCTGCTGCTACGGTCGCGCAACCATTGGTGGACGGTATCGGGTTTCTGAAGATTGGTGATTCCGAGCAGTACGTCAAACAAATGATTGCCAAGAAACAGGGTAAGAAGCCAAGGCTTTTGAAAGGAGATGACCTTTATCCGTCGTCTTACGTATGGTTGTATGAAGATTTGGCTTTGACCGAAGATTTTACCGCTCCAATAATATTGATGAGGTTTCATCAAGGCAGGTTGTACCACATAGCAGTAAATTATACGCTTGATGCGTATAACCTTAGAGATAGGGGTGATGTTGCAAGGGCTGTTGAAGATAGGGATGAGGTTTTCCATATTGCTAAGGCTTTGGTAGATAAGTACGGTACTGAATTTGCCCAGAAAGAAGAGATAAACAGCCCAAGTTGCATTCATGTAAAAGAGGCGGAGAGATTTAGCATTGTATTGCCTTCCATAGAGGGCGTGAATGCGGGCATATTCGAAAACTTTTTAGATAATTTGTCAGGAAATCCGTTAAGTGAGACAGATCTATATTTGTATGATCGAAGAAGATGCCCTGATGATGCAGTATCCATTATGGTTTATGACAGCAATGTATCCGATGAAGTGGAGAAAATAGAGAATAGGCTTCAGGACGAGAAAAAGGAAAAAGAAGAGGCCGAAAAGCGGGCGATTGAAGAGGAAGAGCGTTTGCAGTGGGAAGAAAGTATTAAGAAGATTTAAGGTTAAACAGGCCGTCTGAAATTTCAGACGGCCTTTGGTTTGTCAGTGGTTTGGTTTTTGTTGCTGTTTTTGATTTCTGTGGTTTATGTCGTTGGTTAGTTTGTTCAGTAGCGGCGCGGTTTGGGCGTGAGCTTGGATTAAGTGGCCGTAGTCGGCCAAGCTTAATATTTCGATCGCTTTTTCGACGGCGGATTCGAGTATTTTGATTTCGTCGCCGGTAGCTACGAAGCGGCCGATGTTGTTTTTTCGGATTTGTTGGGCTTCGAGTGTGTCGCTGACGTGGTTTACAAAATAATCGCGGGCGATGCTTAGTTTGATGCGGGCGATTTCTTGTACGGTGTCATCGGCTTGGATTTTGGTGTTTTGTAGGATGAGGACTAATTCAACCATGAGGTAATTGGTACAGCAGGCAGCCCATAAGTCGGTCTCGTTGGCTGTTCCTGCTTTCAGATGGTCGATGTACTTCAGCAGTGGGCCAATGGCTTTGTCGATTTCGTTGACGGTTAGGCTGCGACGGCTGGTTTTCATGATGGCTATCATGTGTGGTGGTATGCCGTCAAAGGTTTTGGATTGGTACCGTTTTCTCTTTTGCATGCTGTTTCCTTTTCGGTTGAAACCCCGCCCTTTAGGGCGGTAGAATCAGACTTTATTCGGGAGGGGCGTAACCCCTTCTAAATCAGGGCAACACATAGGGCGGTGCTTTATGTGCCGCTCTGTGTGTTGAAACATGCTATTTCCTTGGTGTGCCATCGGCCCAGTAGCTGAACCGATGGCGGATAATGCGTTCGATAATGATTTGGATAATGATTAGGGCCAATTTAATGATGGTGGGCATGTTTTACTCGTATACGATGCCGCCGCCGATTAATTCGGGATGAGCGTCAAAATCAATACAGCCATGATCGGGATTGCACTCTTGGGTGGCTGTATTTTTGTGGTGGGCAATGGCCGGGGCGCAACCATAACCGAGTGCGGCGGCTAGGATGGCGATGATTAGTGTGTAGCGGATTTTCATTTCAGACGGCCTTTCTTAAAAATATCGGGGATTGCGTCCATTAATGCTTCTGCAACCATTTCTGCGCGTTCTTGTGTTAATGCTTTAAAAATTCGGTCTTGCTTTGAGCGACTTGGAAATTTAAATTGCCATGTGCTGTTGATCGATTTAACTGTCCCACTTGCTTCGAAATGTGAATTCGGGATATTAAGCACGAATATCGATTGGTAGTTATTGCGATGCTGTGTTTGAATTTTCAGCATGAGCCGGCCATATTTTGTGCGGTAGATTTTACGTTTCATTTACATGCTCCCTAAGTGAATGGTTTGTAGTAATTCTTTGAGTGCGGCTTTGACTGCTTGCTGTGGTTCGCGGTGTCCGCCGGTTCTGGCGAGGTTTTCGCCGGATTCGTTGCGGATATGGCAGCTGTAGTAGGTCAGATAGTTGGTTGTGGTGTTAGCGGTTACGTCAATCCGCAATAGGTAGGTTTCTTGGACTTGGGTAGTCATGCGACGGCTCCTTTTGGGTTGTTGGTTTTTGCGGCTTGAGCGGCCAACCATGCGTCTATGTTGGATTCAAGCCATACTGTTACGTTGCAGGCGATTTTGAAGGGTTTGGGGAAAGTGGCGTCATAGCGGGTGTTGTCGGGGTTGCATTTAGCCCAGACAAAGGGAATGCTGACCCCTAGCTTTTCGGCGACTTGTTTGGCGCGTAGGGCGCGGTCGGTATATTTTTCTGAAGTCATGGCGGTTTCCTTTGTTTTTGTTTCGATGTGGAGATATTAGCAAATTGCTATTGCAAATAAAATAGCAAAATGTTATTTTTATTGTATTTTATTGTTTTAAAAGGTTATTTATTTTTTGTGAAATATCAATTTGCTATCTTTAGATAAAATAAAGGCCGTCTGAATATTCAGACGGCCAAGTATAGGGAAAAGAAAAACCCGCTTTGTGGCGGGCTGGTAAAAAATATTACTTAGGCTGCAGCATCTGGATTGTCACGCAGATATTCAGCTTCTGCTACGTCGTCTTCAAAGTTGAGAGAAAGTGGAATATCACTGCCTTTTTTATCATTGCATACGTCAACGTCGGTTTTAAGCTGGACACAATCTCCGACAATTTGTTGTCGGCGCTGTGAAAATGCTTTATGAAAATGTTCTACGGGGACGTTGGGGTCATCTAAATCAGCCCATAGCGTCAATTGTTTGCCATTAACACTTTCTCTTACCGCGTGTTTGGCACGATAGCTGCGTCCTTTAGGGTCTGCGCGCAGCTCTTCTCTGAAGTGGCGTGAAAATGTATTGGCGGCAAGCTGGATTTCATCGCGCATATTGGGCTGGTAAAGTTTGTTGTCCAATGCCCATCCTGCCAAATCATGAACATCTACTCTTCCGTCTTCAATGCCTTTGGCCTGTTTGTATTGTTCTACGATTTCTGCGATTTGTTTTTTTGTGGCGTTACTCATCATTACTCCTATTTGCAAAACCCCAGCCGTCATAGGTTGAGCCGTTTAAAATGCAATTCCGTACCGGAACAAGATGTTTGCGCAATTGCTGATATTTTCCTGTGCGGTTGTGAAGCTGCCCGACCACCAAGCCCGGGTGTATTTCATTGACACCTGCAAAGGCAATAATTTTCCTTTCGGAAAAAATATAGGCACCTACGCGGACAATATAGCTGTCAAGTTTTGCGGCGGGGACGCAAAAATCTGCCGCTGCTTTGTTTGCCAAATGTTCCGATTCGGGTAGCCCGTCGATCTGAATGCCGATATCTTCATCAATGACAGCTTGGTTTTTGCCGTCTCCGTTTAGGATGTGTTCCAATTCATGCCGGAGGGTAAACCAGAAATTGT
This sequence comes from Neisseria sp. HMSC064D07, assembly GCF_001837185.1. Lineage (NCBI taxonomy): Bacteria > Pseudomonadati > Pseudomonadota > Betaproteobacteria > Neisseriales > Neisseriaceae > Neisseria > Neisseria sp. HMSC064D07. Next base: position 200,334 of record NZ_KV831707.1, read on the forward strand.
CTATGCGATCGTAACGCAAGGTCATGCCGATAACCGGTTTTTGATTGTCCAGCCAAAAGCAGGCGGCATCCAGTTTGCTGTTGGGCAAGCTTTCGACAAAGATTAATCGGATGCCGCATGCAGACAGTATTTTGGGAACGTGGCGGACCTCTTCTGCCGAACGAAGCAGACCGGACAATTCGTCAATGGCTTTTTTTACAGCCGCATTGCTGAATTTTCCCGTTGTCAGTTGTTCGGCTGCCAACTGTCTGACTTTAAAAAGCCATGCCAAGTTTGTTGTGCTGATTGTTTGTTGGTAGGCAGCCGCGTTTTGCTTGGCAGAAAATTGGAATTGCGGTGTTTGGTTGATTGTCTCGAGATTGAAGAAGTTTTTTACAGCACTTTCTAACTCTTCAAATGTTTTGCCGGCAGAAATCCAGCCGCGTTTTACCATTTCTTTAATCGGATAGTTCTGATACAAGGCTGCTCTTAACGGAATCTCTTGATACTTGTCGGCTTCGAGTTGGGATAGCTGGAATCGGGCTTGAAGATTAAGCCATGTTTCTGCAGAAATACCCAATGCTTGATGCAGCTGCATGGCAGTATCGGGGGTGATGCCCAATTTGCCGGATATGATTTGGTTTATGGTTTTGGCGGGTCGTTGAATGATTTCTGCTAAATCTGACTGTGTCAGATTTCTAGCGGAAAGTTCGGCTTTTAGAACTTGTCCTGGGTGTATCGGTTGAGCGGGTAAAATTTGTGTATTCATTTTGGGTGGTCTTTTAACTCTAGTCGGTGCAATACGATTTGTTCGTTTTCTATGTGGATAATTAAATTACATTTTGAATTGACGGTTATGGAATAGTGGCCTGAACTGTCATTACACGGCGACAAGTTTAAAAATGAAGCTTGGTGCAAATCGGTTATGCGCTGTACAGACAAAAGATAGTTCACAATTAACCTGTATGCACCTGTTGCTTTTACACCTATCTGCTTATCCTGAAAATATGGGTCGGTGAACAGCAAGTATAAATAGTTTGTTTCAAACTTTAGCTGCATTCTAAGATTTTTCTATTATATCAAATTTACACTTAGTGTAAATCTGTAATATTTAGATTTTAAGATGGCCGTCTGACAACAGACGGCCTTTTGTGATTATGTCCGGATTACAGGTCTAAAAAGTCGAGGGGGAGGACTTTCCAAAATTTTCCGTGTACGGTTAATTGGTCGTATTCGTCCGGCAATATATCAAAATTGGATTTTGTGTAGGCGGGATTGTCGGATGTGACGTGCAAAACGCCGCCTTTCCCGCGTGCGAGCCTTTTGATGTAGGTATAGCCTTGGAAGGTAATCAGGTATATGCCGCTGTTGGTAAATTCAGCGATGTCGGTTTTTATCAGGGTAATGGATCGGCGCGGTATGGTCGGCTCCATGCTGTCGCCGTCGGGCGGACATAGGCTGACGTTTTTCAGATTGGCTGTGCCAAGCAGTTCTTGTAGGGCGCTATTGGGTAATTCTATCGACCGGAGGAGGTCGGGGAATTCGGGGTTAATATGTCCTTGTCCGCAAGATGCGGCTACGTCGTATAGATTTAATGTTGTGCTGTCATTTTTTCGAGATGAGAAGCTACCTATCGTTTGACTATCTTTATCTTCAGGCTGATCAAACCAGCCAATCGGTTTGCCTGTTTTTCTTTCAATTTCGCGCGCGGTATCAGATTTTAGCGATCGGGGCTTACCCGTGGAACTGGGTGTGCCGTTTATCCATTGGCTGATTTGTGCGGGATTTTTCTCGATTTGTTGTGCAAGTTTGGCTTGTGATCCGTATTCGGCAATCAGGATGCGTAGCTTTTCGCGATATGTCTCTTCAATGGTTTTCATGATAATTCCTTTTTTTAAATCATAGCAAAATGCTATAAAATTTAAATACGCAAAATGCTATTGATTAAATATTAGCAATTTGCTAGTATTGCGCCATTAGGAAAGGAATTTTATGAAGCTTAATGAATATTTCCATTCGGAAAGTATTTCTGCGGCCGCTTTTGCAAGAAAGATTAAAGCCCATGCTCCTGATGTTTTGCGGTGGGCAAATGGCCAACGAACACCGCCTGTGATTTGGTGTGTCCGTATTGAGAGTGCTACTGGTGGGGTTGTTACGCGCCGCGATTTACGCCCTGATGATTTTGCTGAAATTTGGCCTGAATTAGTTGAGGTGTGAAATGAATGAAATTGTAATTGCCGATAAGACCATTCGCCTTACAGATGGTTTGTATTGCCTGAATGATTTGCATAAGGCTTCGGGCGGTGAAAAACGATATGAGCCTTATCTGTGGCTTAGATTATTGCAAACATCTGAACTCATTCGAGAGTTGGAGTTTGAACAAAGTGAACCACAGATATGTGGTTCAATGAAAAATCAACCACTTAGTGAACCCCAGATATGGGGTTCAATGAAAAATCAACCACTTATTAAAACCATTAAAGGTTTTGGAAAAAATCAAGGGACTTTCGCCTGCCGTGAGTTGGTTTACAGCTATGCGATGTGGATTAGTCCGAAATTTCATCTACAGGTTGTCCGTGCTTTTGATGCGTTGGTATCGGGTCGGACGGCTGCATCGGCGGTTTGCCCGAACCAGCTGCCGCCGTCGGTGATTCCGTTTGAGTTGTCGGTGCCGCGTACTGCCGATGAGGCGCGCAAGCTGGCGGCGCAGTTGGCTTTGGAGCGCCGTTCGCTGGATTTCAAAATTGCGCGTGCCCAGCCTTGGTTAAGGTTTTGGGCTGATTTGGAAGCTGAGGGCGGCGGTGCCGGCTTGGCTTTGCGTTAATTCTGTCGCCTTTGGTGACTGTGTCTTGAAATACCCCTGATTCCGATACGCCATGTCGGGATGTTTTTCCACCTGCCTTTTCCATTAGAGGGGGGGGGCAGGCTTTTTTACGCCTAAATTTTGTATAAGGCCGTCTGAAATGAATAAATTAGACTTTAAATCTGTTGCTGATGCTGCTTTGAATGCGGTGGATAATTTGCTGGCGGAATGGTTGCCCGGCGGCAAGTATAAGGGGCATGAGTTTTTTGCGCTGAATCCGACACGTGCGGACCGTCATTTGGGTTCGTTTGCGGTGAATACGCATTCGGGCGCTTGGGCTGATTATGCGACTGATGATGCCGGCGGGGATCTGATCAGCCTTTATGCTTATTTGTTTACGCATGGCAATCAGGGCGATGCGCTTCGTGCTGTGGCCGAACGTTTGAATATAGGTGGCTTTGAGCCGGTGGAGCGTGTTCTTTGGGATGGTACGCCGAACTATGGTAAATCTGGTCGGGCGCGGGAAACGTGGACGCCGATTGTGCCGGTGGATGAGGCGAAATTGGGCTTTTTGCGTGGTTCATCGTCGTTTAAATTCCGAGCTAGGGATAAGAGGGTTGACCGGCAGGCGGTTTATCGTGATGAGCAGGGCCGTCCGTTGATGGTTATTCAGCGGTTTATCGGTGCTGACGGGCATAAGGAAGACCTGCCGTTTGCATGGTGTCAGAATGGTAAGGGTGAGCAGGAATGGCGGAATCGTCGTGTGCTTGAGCCTTTGCCGTTGTATGGTTTGGATGATTTGGCACGCCGCCCGAATGCGCCTGTTTTGTTGGTCGAGGGGGAGAAATGTCGGGACGCGGCGGCAAATTGCCATGATTTGGCTGATTATGTTGCGGTGTCTTGGCACGGTGGTGCAAATGGTTGGAAAAAATCCAACTGGCAGCCGCTTGCCGGCCGTAGGGTGGTGTGTTGGCCGGATTGTGATAGTCAGCGCCGAAAACGTTCCAAAAAAGATGCTGAGGAGGGTTTGAGTGAATGGGATATGCCGTATTTGGATTATTTGGAACAGCCGGGTATGGCGGCGATGTTGGGTATTGCGGCGGTATTGGTTGATTTGGGCTGTTCGGTCGAAATCGCGGATATCCCACGCCCTGGCGTTTGGCCAAGTGGTTACGATATTGCTGATGTGTTGGTGGATACTGAGCCGCTTACCAGTGTTCGGGCGGTGATGTCCGCTTTGCGGACGTATCCTTTTGTGGATGATTCCGACCCGGCAATCTTCCCGCACCCTTCTGATAATATGAGTGGGTGCGATGCACCGCACCCACAAAATCAAGGGGGCGGTGCGGGGGCGGATGTTGAACATTCGTCTGTGGGTAGCCGTGAAGGTTTGGTCATGCAGGAATTGATGGATAATTTTGCTCAGGTTGGCTTGAAAGAGCGTGTTATCTCTTTGAAAACAGGGGAAATTTTTAGTTTTCGTCAGTTGGGCAAGATTTTCGGCAAAGAGGCGGTGCTTGGTTGGTCTTATAAGGCTAAACGGCAAAAGGTTGAGGAATTTGAGGCTGAAATCATCGGTAAGCGGTTGAAGTTGGAGGCGTTGGCCAAGATTGATGATATGTTTGCGGATATGATTAACCGCTATATTTATTTGGATGGGACAACTGATGCTTTTGATATTAAGTTGGATTCGGTTGTGTCATTGGCGGCGGTAAAGGCGGCGTGGCCGGAGCAGTTTGATGATTGGTCGAAATCTCCGGCACGAATGGTATGCCCGATCTCAAATTATGTTTTTGAGCCTGATTTGCCGTGTGGAGTATCGTTTAATGATGATAATTTAGTCAATTATATCAATATGTTTCGTGGTTTACCTGTGCCTGCGGTTTTTCCGGAGGTTGAGACGGCCAAGGATGTGTCGATTGATGATTTGAAGGCGCGTTTCCCCGGGTGTAAGCATATCATTGGCTTGATTGAAAATTTATGTGCCGGCAATGGTAATAAGGCTGTTGCATCTGTTGAGTGGGTTTTGAATTGGTTGGCTTGCCGCTTCCGCTGGCCTGAACGTAAGCCTGCAACGGCTTTGGTTTTCATCTCTGAAACTCAGGGGGTGGGTAAATCGACGTTCGGTGAGCGTGTTGTTAAGGGTTTGTTTGGTGATTATTTGCGCCAACTTGACCAAAATGCGCTGGAATCTCGCTTTAATGCGGTTTTGTTGTTTGCGTTGGTTACAATTTTTGAAGAGATTAGTCCGTCTGATGAGCGAATGAATATCATCGGTAAGCTTAAAAATATGATTACGAGTGATGTGATTATGGTGGAGCGCAAAGGGCGCGATGCTGAAAAACATTCGGATTATAATTCGTATATCATTTTTTCGAATGATGAGCGTTCGATACCGATTGAATCAAATGACCGTCGTTTTATGGTATCAGGTTGTAGTCGGAAATTCACGGATGATATGTATGCTAATTTGGATGCAGAATTGAAAAATGGCGGTATTGAGGAATTTGCTGCGTTTTTATGTGCTTTGCCGTTGATGTACACCAATGATCAGGGGGAGCGTGTACCGTTTAATCCGCATTCTAAGCCGTTGATGACGCCTATTAAACGCCGAATGATTAATCTGAATAAGCCGGGCTGGGAGGCGTTTTTGGATGATTGGTATAATGGTGATATTGATGTGCCTTTTATTACTTGTGCAGCGGCGGATTTGTGGAAGGTTTACAAGAAATGGTGCTACGATACTAAGACTTTTAGTATGACCCAGAAGAATTTTTATTCAAATATGGCCAAGCGCTTACAAGATGTGAGAACTTGGGTTAGAATGAATGGATATGACAAGAAGCGGTTGCGTATCTTTGTGGTGCCACATAATTGGTTGCGCCCGGAAATGCAGCAGCTCTTCCCACAGCCCAACACAGATAATACTGCCCGTGATTCGGAGGATGCTGTCAGTAAGATGGATTATTACGGCAATCAGGTGGCGGAATTTAGCCGCATTTTAGAAAAGTTGTCGTTGTAATTTTGGTTTGTCCATATTTTTGATGGTTTGTCCATATTATGGGGTCTTCTGAAAGCCTTATAAACCGTGGTTTGTCCAGTTTGTCCAGATTGTCCATAGGTCAAAACCTTATACGCGCGTAATGATTTTTTCATTACGCGTTTTTTTGTGTATACATGGTTTTTTATTTTTATTTTTTACTTCCACATACGGACTTACTTAAAAAGTATGGACAAACTGGACAAACCAATAAATATAAGGCTTTTGCTATGGACAACACCATGGACAAGTATGGACAAACCAGATAAAAATTTTGAAAAATGTGGACAATCTGATTTTTGTTGGTTGTTGTTGCTTGGTTTGATATAATTTCATTCATATAAAACAAAGCTCTGCGTTAATTGATGGGGCTACAGGGTAACTGTATGGCGAGATTGATACAGGATTGAATGACAATTAATGGACTGTTGGAATATTGGGCAGATTGGTGTTTAGGCCGGTTTGATTCTTCAGGTCGGTGTTCGAGTAAATTAAATGCGTTGATGGCTTCTGGGGTGTCGTTGCCCGGCAGTTCAAACGCTTTTTCGCAAATTCCATATGGTATTGATGGTGATGCGGTTGCGATGACTGTTGATCGGTATGTGTCTAGGTTGTCGGCAGTGCCCGCGGCGGTGGTGCGGGTTGAGTTTTTAACGGTTGGTAATCAGTTGGAAAAAGCGGCTAATGTATCGCAGCAGTGTGGGGCGGTTGTCAGTCATCAAAACTACCGTGTAACATTGCACCGGACAATCAAGAAACTTGAGGCCAATCCTGAAATTGCATTTTTATTGAGAAAATTGTCTTGACGGGTTGTAACATTTGATGTTTAATTATGACAGACTGTGGTTTACGTGCGTAACGAGACCACAGTTTTTTATTGTCATTACCCGTATAGGCCGTCTGAACCGCCATTCAGACGGCCATTTCTTTGGGGTGGATATGATAAAGATTAAAGTGGATGCCCGCGAAACTGTGCGTTGGTTTGATAATGTGCAGAAAAAACAATTGCCGTTTGCGTGTAGTCGAGCTTTAAACGCTGTGGCAAAAGACGTTAAGACCGCCGAACAAACGGAAATAAAGTCGGTTTTTGCTACTCCGAAAGCTTATACCGTGAATTCGGTTTTTGTCCGAAAGTATGCGCGTAAGGCTGATTTAACTGCTGTTGTTGATTTTAAAGACGGTGGCCGTGGGCGCAGTGCTGCGAAATATCTTGCGGCACAAATCGAAGGTGGGAGCCGTAGGCAGAAGGCGGTGGAATCATTATTGATTGGCCGTGGGTTAATGCCTGCAGGAATGAAGATTGTTCCGGCTGCGGTCAAGCTGGATCAGTACGGTAACATAACGCTTGGCACGTTTAGGCGCATGGTTGCTGGCGTAGCGGCGGGTACGCACTTTGCGCTGCATTGTCGGCATGGCAAGCTTGAGCCTGGGCTTTATCAGCGTAGTAAGCGCGGCAAGGTTAAGCCCTTGCTGATTTATGTGAGTGGTGCCAGCTATGGTAAGCGATTTAAATACTTCGAAACGGCAGAACGTACAGTTCAGTCCAAGTATCGTCAACACTTCGATAGGGAGTTGGCAAATGCTGTGGCAACAGCCCGTTAGGTACTTCCGCCGTTGTTGGACACGCGGGTGATTCGCGCCGCGTTTTTTGTGAAGCGACGGGGGACGTTAGCTTCCTTACTTGGTTTTGTTTCGATGATTTTTGTGTGTGCTGTGAGTTTTATGGGTGGCCTTTATCCACCCAATTTTTTTAGTGTGTTTCAGATGGCCTGTCATTTTTGGATGGGTGATATTGGGTCTAGTGGCAAGCCGTCTGAAGTGCATTTTTAGGACTTGGATATGCTGGTAAATAAAAGGCAGTTGTCCGAGATTTTAGGCGTGTCCGAACGATCGTTGACGGATTGGCAGAAAGAGGGTTTACCTGTTGCCAGCTATGCCGACAATCGAGGACAGGCAAATGAATACGAAAGCAGTGAAGTTATCCGCTGGATGGTTCAGCGTGAAATTGAGCGACTGAACAAAGAGAAGCCACGCGATAGACTGGACAGGCTTAAAGCTGATGCGATTGAGCTTGATATTAAAGAGAGAACGGGCGAACTTGCCCCGGCCGCGTTGTTTGAACGCGCTTGGTCGGATCATATACTTGCTGCTCGTACCGAATTTTTAACGATGCCTGATATTTTGGCCACCGAATTAAGCGCGATGGCTGGCGTTGAAATCGACCCAGATGCCATTGCCGCCCATATTTACCGAGCGCTTGATAAGCTGGTGAACTACGGAGCCGATGACGATGCAGACAGCGACAGCAACGATGCAAGTGCAGATGGCTGATACCGTGTTGCGCGTGTTGCGGCAGGCATGCCAGAAATGGTGTCCGCCGCGTAAGGTAAAAACGCGTGACTGGGCGAATAAGTACCGCTACTTGTCGAGTATTGAAGCAGCCCGACCCGGTAAATATGTTTTGGGCGTTACGCCATATCTTGAGTGGGAAAACAGCCCGCTTGACGCTCTTGATGATCCAAATGTACAAGTGATTTGCTGCCAAAAATCCGCGCAAGTCGCATGGACTTCCGGTGTATTGGGTAACTTTTTGGGCAAGACAATCGACACCGACCCTAGCCCAATACTGGTGCTATTCCCGAAAGAGGGTGCGGCCAAGGAGTATATGGACGAGAAGTTCACGCCGATGGTAGAGGCTACACCTGCCCTGCGTGAAAAAGTCGATACCCGTGCACGCGTGCAAGGGCAAAGGCAGCTATTTAAGAAATTCCCTGGCGGTTTCCTTAAGCTGGTAGGTTCAAACAGCCCGGCTAGCGTGAAATCGTCGCCAGTGCCGATTGTGTGTGTGGAAGAACCAGACGACTGTAACTTAAACCTACGGGGACAGGGCGACAGTATCAAGCTGGCGAAGGAGCGAACAAAAACCTACCGCCGCCCGAAAATTGTTTTAGGCGGAACACCAACCATTGCAGGCGTATCAACCATAGCAGCCGAAATGGAGCTATCCGATAAACGCGTGGGGATGGTGCCATGCCATGAATGTGGCGAGGCGCACGCTTTGAGTTTTGACTACTTAAGTTGTGATGAAGATCCAAACGGCAACCATCCCGTTTTCGGCAAGAAATTGCCCGAAACTGCACACTACACCTGCCCGCATTGTGGCAGCGTATGGAACGATATGCAGAAAAACCGCAATGTGAAGCGAGGCTGGTGGCAAGCTACCGCCCCCTTTCATGGCACCGCTGGTTTTTATTTGAACGAGCTTTACAGCCCGTTTCCCGGCAGTGTCTTTTCGGAATTGATGAAGAAATGGCTGACCGCGCAGTACGAGATGGATAACGGCGATGTCGCCCCAATGATTGCATTTGTCAATTCATCAATCGGCATTCCGTTTGAAATGACGAACGACGGCGTTAAAGAGGATGAGCTGGCTGAACGTGCCGAAGACTACCCGGAAAATACCGTGCCACGCGGTGGCCTGTTGTTGACAATGGGTGTTGACGTACAGCACGACCGATTGGCCATTATTATTCGCGCCTGGGGGCGTGGTGAGGAAAGCTGGCTGGTTTGGTGGGGCGAGATACATGGCAATACCGTTGACCCAAAATCAGACGTTTGGCGTAAGCTGGCGGAAATGATTTTTCAGACGGTCTACCGGCATGAAAGTGGTTCCGGTCTGAAGATTGCCGCGGTGTCTATTGACAGTTCGGACGGCAATACGTCTGATGCGGTTTATGGTTTCGTACGCGCCTGCCGCGGTTATAAGAATATCAATGTGATGGCTGTAAAGGGTAGTTCGAACCCGGATAAAGAGATTTTCAGCCGCGCCCGTGCGATTGATCTGAAACACAAAAACACCAAGGCCGACAAATTCGGCGTACAGGTGTATAGCGTTGGGGTGAGCCGTGCGAAAGACCTGCTGATTGATGAGCACGCCCGAATTAATTTAGAAGGTAGCGGCGCCGGCCGTATGCACTTTTATTCAGGCGTTCGCACCGATTACTGCAGCCAGTTGTTGTCTGAAATCAAAGTGCCGAGCCGGATGAATAAGCACAAAAAAGTGTGGCAGAAAAAAGTAGGAGTGAGAAACGAAGCGTTGGACTGCGAAGTGTACGCACTTCATGCTGCCCGTTCGCTGGGTACGCATACCATGTCTGCCACGCGGTGGGCACTGTATGAATCGGCCTTGTTGCAATCGGAACTGTTTTCAGAACCAAAAGCTGAAGCTGATCAGGTTGTCGGATCTGAAACCGGCCGCGAAAACAGCAGCGGTTATTCGGCCGTGAACCGTCGCAAGCGTGGCGGCAATTTTGCTACTAACTTTTAAATTCTTGACACGTCGGCGGTGGCACTGCACGACGGTGAAGGACCGAGGCCGGAGAGATGTAGCCGGTACAGTCTGTAAACAGCCCGGCGGTGGCGCGTCGTTAGCAAAGGCAACTGCTACTGTTACTCTCAACCGCCGCCCGGCCTGTAAGTTATGCTTACAAGTTAGGGCGGTTTATAACCGCTTAAAACTATGAAAACCAAAATTTTAGACTACATCCGCGCCAATCCCGGCTGCACAACTACCAGTATTAATAAAGCAGTGCGAGAAGATCGAAGCTGGGCAGATTGGATTAATACGCGCAACGATATAGACAACCTGATTAAAGAAGGGTTGGTCAAATCGAGTGAAGGAAACTGTATCACTTTATTTTATTTAATGGATAAGGCCGTCTGAAATGACTATCCAGCAAATCACCGCCGATCAGCGTGAACAGCAGTTCATAGCTGAATTGGATGATGCCCGTGAAATCTTGCAGGTGCTTAAAACCGCCTATAAGGAACATGCTACCGGCCGTGGCTTGACCAAGCGCTACAAAATTAAAGACCGTGAAATGGAGTTTGTCGATTTGGCAGATTTGCTGAAGCAAATCCGCTATTGGGAAAACGAAATCCGGAAATTTGAAGCTGCTTTAGGTTTTTCAGCCCGGCGTAGCGGACGTATTATTTGCCGATTCTAGGATTACACCATGCCAACAAATAACCCAACCGTGCAAAAGCGCGGTTTTTTTGCGCGGTTGTTCGGCAGGCGGGAAGCCGTCCCGAAAACAGCCCGCCGCAGCTTTGCCGGAGCACGTCCGGTCGGATCGCTGGCTTCATGGCAGCCGCAAAACTGGTCGGCGGATGCCTTGGCGCGGTCAGACCTTGACCGCCTGCGCGCCCGCGCCCGCAGCCTTGCGCGCGACAACGACTACATGCGCAAGTTTTTGAACATGGTCGAAAGCAACGTTATCGGGCGCGATGGTTTCGCCCTGCAAATGCGTGTTTTGCTGGATAACGCCGAAAAGCCCGATAACTTGGCGAATAAGGCCATCGAAGAAGCGTTTTCGCGCTGGGCAAGGCGCGGCGTGTGCGACGTTACCGGCCAGATGTCTTTTACCGACCTGCAACGGCTGCTGATTCGCAGCGTGGCGCGGGACGGCGAAGTGCTGATTCGTCATATTTCAGGGTTTGACAATGATTACGGCTATGCGTTGCAGGTGCTGGATATTGACCGTTTGGATACGGGATACAACGTTCCGCAGCAAAACGGGCGTAACGCCGTGCGCATGGGTGTTGAGTTAAACAGCTATTCCCGTCCTGTAGCGTACTGGTTGCGGACGGCACATCCGGGCGAATCATACGGACAGACGAATACGGGCAATTTACGCGAACGGGTGCCGGCAGAGCAAATCAGCCATATTTTCCTGCACGACCGCCCGGAGCAGCGGCGCGGCTTTCCGTGGGTGGCTTCGGCCATCATCGGCCTGCAAAACCTGTCGGGCTATCAGGAAGCGGCCATTATCGCTGCCCGTGTCGGTGCATCGAAAATGGGCTTTTTCAAACAGACGGAAGATGCCGACAACTTTATGCCGCCGATTGACGGGCAAGAGGTCGATAACGGGCGCGGCAGCATCGATTTAATCGATTCGGTCGAGCCGGGTACGTTCCATGAACTGCCGCAGGGTTACGACTTTACGCCGTTCGACCCGGATTACCCGCACGCCAATTACGACGCATTCGTCAAAGCCAGTCTGCGCGGTATCGCCAGCGGTTTGAACGTGGCTTATCACAGTTTGGCGAACGACCTTGAGGGCGTGAACTTTTCCAGTATCCGCAGCGGGACGCTGGAGGAGCGCGATACATGGATGACGTTGCAAAACTGGTTTGCCGAAGCGTTCTTGTATGACGTATTCGATCGCTGGATTGAGGCGGCGTTGCTAATGGGCGCAATCAAGATGCCGTCCGGTAAATCGCTGCCTGCCGGCAAGCTGGACAAGTTCAAGGCCTGCACCTGGCAGGGGCGCCGCTGGTCGTGGGTTGACCCGCTGAAAGATATTAATGCGCATAAAGAGGCGGTGGCGCTGACGGTCAAATCCCGCCGCGATATTTGCGCGGAAATGGGTTTGGATTTTGAAGATGTTATTACCCAAATCGAACAGGAAAACCAGATGTTGGCAGGAAAAGGAATTATTGCCGACGTAAAACCGGCCGCATCGGCGGCAGAATCGGAATCGGAGGATAACCCAAATGAAGAAAATGAAGCCTGATAAGGCGCAAATGCAGCAAATGAGCCGTTTTGCCGTGTTTCAGCGTGAAAGCGTGGATGTTGAAAAACGGACGGTCGAAGTGGCGTTTTCCAGCGAAGAGCCGGTAGAACGCTGGTTCGGCGATGAAGTATTAAGTCATGCGGCGGGTGCCGTTGACTTAAGCCGTCTGAATGATGGCGGCGCGGTGCTGTTCAACCACGACTGGGATGACCAAATCGGTGTCATCGAACGCGCTTGGGTGGATGCTGATAGACGCGGCCGTGCCTTAGTTCGCTTTGGCAACAGCGCGAAAGCGGCGGAAAAATTCCAAGACGTGCAAGACGGCATCCTGCGCCATATCAGTGTCGGTTACAGCATAGCCGATTTTGAAGAAGAGGTTTCAGACGGCAGCCGCACCTTTACTGCAACGCGGTGGCAGCCTTATGAAATCAGTTTTGTAACCGTTCCGGCAGACCCGACAGTAGGAGTCGGCAGGTCGGCGGAACCATTTATTGAAAACCCTGTAAACCCAACCCCTGAAAAAGGAAATCGAAACATGGATAAAAATCAAACGCCCACTACGGTGGAAACTCCCGCCGCCGCAATCCCTGCCACCGCAGCAATCGATACCAACAACACCGCCGAACGCGGTATGCAGAACGAACGCGCGCGCGTTTCCGAACTGCTGGCCATTGGCCGCAGTTACGCCGCCCACGGCGGTATCGAAGCAGCCGAAAAGGTTATTAAAGAGGGCGGTAGTGAAGCCCAATTACGCGCCGCCATCATGGCAAACATGCAGACGAAGCCGACCGTTACCGCCGGTGAAATCGGCATGACTGATAAAGAACAGCGTGAATTTTCCCTTCTGCGCGCCATGTCTGCCGCCGCAACCGGCAAATGGGACAAAGCGGGCTTGGAACGCGAAGTGTCGGAAGAGTTGGAAAAACGACATGGTCGCGCAGCGGCAGGCTTCTTTGTGCCGACTGATTTGATTGCCCGCGCTTACAGCAAAGGCAATGCGGCAAACGGCGGCAACGTCATCGAAAACGACTTCCGCGAAGACTTGTTCATCGAACTGCTGCGCAACCGACTTGCCGTTGCCCAGTTGGGCGCCACCGTACTGGACGGCTTGGTCGGCGACATCACTATTCCGAAACACCTGACCGGCAACACCGTTCAATGGGTGTATGAAAACGGCAGCGCGTCCGAATCGAACGCCACTTTCGGACAAATGAGCCTGAAACCGAAAACCATTACCGCCAATACCGAATTGAGCCGCAAATTCATTTTGCAGTCTTCGCTGTCTGCCGAACAGTTCGCCCGCAGCGAATTGTTGAAAGCGATGATGCTGGGTATCGATTTGGCGGCCATCAACGGCAAAGGTACCAGCAACGAACCGACCGGCATCCTGAACACTGCCGGCATCGGCGCGGTGGAAATCGGTGCGAACGGCGGTGCGCCCGAATGGGAGCATATCGTCGCTTTGGAAAGTGCCATTGCCGCCGCCAATGCCGACATCGGCGATTTGGCCTACATCACCAATGCCCGCGTGCGCGGTTTGCTGAAAACCAAGCTGAAGGCCGACGGCGTGTCCGGCTACATCTGGCAGGACGGCGCAACGCCGTTGAACGGCTACCGTTGCGCGGTATCAAACCAAATTCCGTCCAACCTGACCAAAGGCACGGCGGCCATCAAATGCAGTCCGCTGATTTTTGGTAACTGGTCTGATCTGATGATTGCACACTGGGGCGTTTTGGATGTGATCGTTGATCCGTACACCAAGTCTACTGCGGGCGCGGTACGCATCACCACGTTGCAAGATGTGGATATTGCCGTCCGTCATGTCGAATCCTTTGCCGCCATTAAAGACATCGTGGCAGCATAACCGTTTAACCAAAGGCCGTCTGAGCAACAGACGGCCTGACTATATGGAGTATTAAAAATGGCAAAAATCAAAATTACACCGTTGCGTAGTTTTTTTGACGATGACAAAGGTTTCTTCTTCGGTAAGAAGTATTCGGTGGACGAAGAACAGGCGGCGGCCTATATCCGTGAAGGCTGGGCGGCAGAAGCGCCTGCCAAAGAGGCTGAATCCTCTGGTGCCGATGGCGGTAACGCATCCGGTGAGGGCGGCGAGGGCGGCAGTGTTTAATGAGCCGCTGAACGTGTTTACCAATCCTGCCGATTTCGGTGAAACCGTGATGATTGACGGGCAGCCGGTGCGCTGCATTTTCGACCGCGAATACGCCACAGATAACGGCTACGGCATCTCTGCTGGCAATGCCGATCCGTATTTAATCTGCCTTTCCGCCGAGCTGCCGGACACGGTGGCGGAAGCGGAAATACAGGTGCGGGGCGTTGCCTACCGGGTAGCCGAAGTGCAGGCCGACGGCACCGGCATCACCGTTTTACAGTTGAGGGCGAAAAATGAGCCGGCACCAACTTACTGACATCCGCGCCGCCGCCGTGGCGCTGCTGCGTACCAAGTTTAGACGGGTGTATCCCTATCGTTGGGTGGCGCCAGCGCAAAACAAACTGCCGTGCGTGGTGGTATCGGTGGCATCCCGCAGCAGCAGCGTATTTAACGCCGCGCCGCTGGAATTGCGGCACGAAGCACAGCTGGCCGTTACCTGTATTGTGCAGGGCAACGAAAAAACCGAAGACGTGGCGGAGGAAATGACCGCGCTGGCGGAAAAACTGTTTTATGCCAACCCCACGCTCGGCGGCGAGCTGGGCGAAGATTTGCTGCCGCTGTCGCTCACTATCGAAGCCGAAGACCAAGGCGAATACGTGAGCGTGTTTTACACCCAGCTGTGGCAGGCGGTGTGGTATGAGCAGGCCGGCGATTATGTGGGCGATGAAAACCACCACCCGCAGGCGCATATCGGCCCGCAGCTGATCACCGAGGCACAGATGGCCACGCACTGGCAACTGTATGGCAGCAATCCCGAGATTGATGCCGAAGACAACATCCCGAAAAGCTGAAAGGGGCTTTTATGACTACGTTTTATGTGCGACCGGTTGGCGATTATCTAATCACCGACCCGGCCACCGGCGAGCCGCTGCCGAAAGACGGCGCGCAGGTGGAAAAAAACAACTACTGGCTGCGCCGCCTGAATGCGGGCGAAGTAGAGGCGGTGGCCGGCAAAGACAAAGAGGCTAACAAATGACGATTGCATTTAATGAGATTCCCGGCACCCTGCGCGCGCCGGGCAGCCGCACCGAATTTAACAACGAGCTGGCCAAAAAAGGCGCAAATATCAAGCCTTATCGCGCCTTGCTGATTGCACCGGCCACCGGCGGCAGCGCGGAAGCAGGCAAGGCCGTGCCGATTACCCGCCTGGAGCAGGCTGCCGGTATGTTTGGTGCGGGCAGCCTGATGTATTGGGCGGCCAAAGGCTGGTTTGACAACAAAGGCGGCGACATCGAAACCTTCGCCCTGCCTTTGTCCAACACCTCCGGCTCTGCGGCCAGCGGCAAAATCCAAATTGCCGGCACGGTGCAGGATGGCGGCGTGGTGTATCTCTACATCGGTGGCCAGGCAGTCAAGCTCGCGGTCAAAGCCAACGATGGCGCGGCGGCCGTGGCTACCGCGCTGGCCGCCGCCGTGAATGCCGCCGCCGATTTGCCGGTGAGTGCACAGGCAGATGCCGGTGCAGTAACGCTGACGGCTAAAAACAAGGGCTTGCCCGGCAATGAGATTGACCTGCGGCTCAACTATTATCCGCGCGACGAGCAAACGCCAACCGGCCTCACTATTTCCATCACTGCAATGGCCGGCGGCGCGGGCACGCCGGATTTGGCAGCCGCCTTGGCCGGGCTGGGTGATAAACAGTTTGATGTGATGGTGATGCCGTTTACCGATGCCGCCAGCCTGAAGGCGGTGGAGGATGAATTGGCTTCCCGTTGGGGACCGATGCGCGCCATCGGCGGTTTGGTGTTTGTCGCCAAGGCCGACAACTACGCCGGGCTCACCACGCTGGGCAACGGGCGCAATAGTCCGTTTTCGGTGATCGGCGGTTTGCCCGGCGTGCCTAATTTGCCGGTGCAGCTGGCTGCAGCGACTGCCGCACAGGCCGCGTTTGCCGCACAAAACGACCCGGCACGCCCGTTCCAAACTTTGGAACTCAAAGGCATCCTGCCGCCCGCCGACAGCGCCCAGCTTACCCTGCAGGAGCGCAACCTGCTGCTGTATAACGGCATCTCCACCTACCGCACCAACGCAGGCGGCGCGGTGATGATCGATATGCTGATCAGCACCTACAAAACCGGCAAACTGGGGCAGGCCGATGAGAGCTACCTGCTGATTAACACGGTGTGGACCTTGAGCTATCTGCGCTACGACTGGGACACCTATATCCAGCAAAAATACCCACGGCACAAGCTGGCGGACGACGGCAACAAATTCCCGTCTGGGCAGCCGATTATGACCCCGAGCGGCATGAAGGCCGAAATGGTGGCGCGCGCGCAGATTTGGCAGGCGCTGGGTTTGGTGGAAAACATCGACCAGTTCACCGCCGACAGCTACGCCGAACGCAACATTGGCAACCCGACCCGCCTCGACACGTTCATGGTGCCGGACTTGGTTAATCCGTGGATTATCACCGGCAACGTGATTGCGTTTATCGTTTAACCCCTAACGCCCCGCAGGCTACCTGAAAGCCTGCGGGGTTTGGAGCAAATATCATGGCAAAATCAAACCGCCGTGCTGGCGTGATTTTTTTTAAAGTCAACGGCAACCAGTTGGATGCCAAAGGCAACTTTACCTACAACTTGGGCAAAGGCAAGCGTGAGGCGATTATCGGCGCGGACGGCGTGCACGGTTACAAAGAGACGCCGCAAACGCCGTTTATTGAGGGCGAAATCACCGACCGCCCCGATTTGAAGCTGGCCGATTTAACCAGCATCGACAATGCCACCGTTACCCTGCAGTTAGCCAGCGGTAAAACCGTGGTGCTTTCCGATGCCTGGTATGCCGGCGAGGGTACGGGCAACACTGAAGAGGCCAATATCGGCGTGCGCTTCGAGAGCAAATACGAAGCGCAGGAAATCTAAAGGAAAACAAGTAAATGGATAAACTTATTATTCAGTTAAGCAGCCCGATCCAGTTCGGGCGCGAGGAAATCAGCGAACTGGACATCCGCCGCCCGACCGGCCGGGATTTGATGGGCTTAGAGATTAAATTCAGCCCGGACAGCTTGATTTTGGATGCCAAAACCCTGTTTGCGCTGGTGGGCAAACTGACCAACATCCCGCCTAACGTGCTGGCACAGATGGACAGCGCCGACGCCTTTGTATTGAGCGCGGAGATGCAGGGTTTTTTGCTATCTGGCCGCCAGACTGGGCAGACTACGCCGCAGTAGTGGCTTATACCTTCAAGGGCAGCGCCGGCGACGTGCTGGCGCTGGATATTGACGAGCTGCAGTGGTGGTATGAGCGGGCGGGCTGGATTCGGGAACAACTGGAGGAGTAAAATACCGGGACTTATTTACAAGGAGAAACCGATGAAATATTTACCCGTATTACTGATTGCGCTGCTGACTGCCTGCGGCGGCTCGGAAAAACCTGCCGAACCTGCCGCCGCTTCAGTGGCGGCTTCCGCTCCAGTATCCGCCAGCGCCGCGCAAGCCGAACGAACCTTTACCCCTGTGCCGGATATTAAACCGGTGTGGCAGATAATGGATATTGCCGGACAGCCGCAGGCGGCGGTGGAAAAAATACTGGGCCATCCGCAGGGTGATTGCGAAAACAACAAATACGGCAAAAGCTGCCGCTACTCCGCCGCATCGGCAGAGTGGGAAATTGTCTATATTAAGGGTAAGGCTGACTGGCTGACGCTAACTGATAAGCGCATCGATAATGCCTATACTGCCCCTGTGTGGATTGGATTGCCGAGCAATCCTCCAACTGTGGCTGCGCCCGCGCGGCTGGCTTGGGATAACTACCCGGGTTTGCTGGAGGTGTCCGCGCACATGGGTGCCGATAAGTCGCTGCAATATCTCTACATCAAGACTGTTACCCCGTAACAGACGAACCAACCGACCGCAGAGCCTGCCGCTCTGCGTTTTTTTATGCCTGGAGTAAATAATGGCAAGGCCAAAAACTGAGATAGAAGTAACCGTACAAGACCGAGCCAGCCGCGCCCTGCGTACCATCCGCGAACGCTTGGGCACGTTGAACAACGGGCGCGTGGGGCGGGCGATGGCGCAGGTGGCGCAGGCAACTGACCAGGCCACTGCCACCCTGAAACATTATGCTGCGGCCGGTGCGGTGCTGACTGCTGGCGCGGCGTTTATGGTTAAGGGCGTGGTGGATACCGCCGCAGAATTTGAACGTTACCGCACCGTGCTGGAAACCATCGAAGGCAGCAGTGAAAAAGCTAGGCAGTCGATGACATGGGTGAGTGAGTTCGCGGCAAAAACGCCCTACGAACTCAATGAGGTAAACGAAGCCTTTGTGAAGCTCAAATCCTACGGCCTTGACCCGATTAAAGACGGGCTGCTGACCACGCTGGGCGATACCTCCGCCGGTATGGGCAAGCCGCTGATGCAGACGGTGGAGGCGATTGCCGATGCCATGACCGGGCAAAACGAGCGCCTGAAAGAGTTTGGGATTAAGGCCTCGGCACAGGGCAACCGCATCATCTACGAATACACCGACAAAAGCGGCCGCCAGATGCGGGCGATGGCAGACAAGAACAACCGCGAACAAATCCGCGCCACCCTGCAGACCATTTGGAACGAAAAATACGGCGGGGCGATGGATAAGCTGTCCAATACTTGGGGCGGCATGATGTCCAACCTATCGGACAACTGGGAGCGCTTTAAGCTGATGATCGCCGATTCGGGCGTATTTAGCTATTTGCAGGATAAGCTGCGCGGCCTGTTGGAAAAAATCGATGCGATGGCGCAAGACGGCAGCCTGCAGAAACTGGCCGAAACCATCGGCAAAAACTTGGTAACCGCCTTTGAAAAAGCCTGGGCGTTCGGCACCAAGCTATACGATAAATTCAACGAAATCAACAACTATCTCGGCGGCTTTGGCAACACAATGCTGGTGGTGGCGGCGATTCTATCCCTGCCGCTGGTAGCGGCGTTTGTGAATGTGGCGTGGGCGGTAGGCTCGCTGGCAGTGGCTTTAATCGGCGCGCTTCCTGCGATTTGGGGCTTTACCGCTGCGCTGCTGGCTAATCCTCTCACGTGGATTATCGGGCTGGTGGCGGCGTTTGCCGGTTTGGTATATGTGATATGGCGCAACTGGGACGACATCGGCGCCTATTTCAGCCGATTGTGGGATGAAGTGTCGGGTGCGTTTGCCGTGGCGTGGGAGCTGATTAAGGAGCTGTGTGCTTCGGCGTTTGAGGCGCTTGGCAACTTATTTCTCAATTTTACGCCGGTGGGCTGGATGATCCAGTCGATGACGGCGGTGTGGAGCTACCTGAAAGGGGTGTGGCCGCAAATCCGGCAAACCTTTGTTGCCGCACTTTCCGCCATCGGCGGGGTGTTGTCCGGCTTCTCACCGATCAACCTGATGCGCGGCGGTTTTGAGGCGCTGAAAGGCTATATTTCCGGGGTATGGGACTGGATACGCGGAAAGCTGCAGTGGGCATTGGACAAGTTGGAATCACTGGGCAATACGGTGCGTTCGGTGTTCGGCGGCGGCGATGGCGCTACGGCTCCGGGTACGGGCCCGGCCGGGGCGCTGGTGGGTAAAACGCAAAACCTGAATAAGGTGGCGGTACATATTGACCACAGCAATGTGCCGCGCGGCACGCGGCTGCAGGCACGGGCCAGTAACGGCGTGCAGTTGAGCACCAAGCAAGGCTACAGCCTGGCAACTTAGGAGTAAAAAAATGGCGTGGAAAGACAGGCTGCGGCCGGCCTCGTTTAAACAGGCGGCATTCGGCGTGGAAGCGCACAGCAGCGCGCAGGGTCGGCGGGTGGTGGTACACGAATACCCCGGCCGCGACAAGCCCTACGTGGAAGACCTCGGCGCGAAGGCACGGGGTTTTACGCTGCGCGGCTTTGTGGTGGGCAAGGACTACCAGCAAGCCCGTGATGCGCTGCTGGATGCGGTAAACGCTCCCGGGCCCGGCCAGTTGGTGCACCCGTATTTCGGTGCGCTGCGCGTGGTATGCACAGCGGTAAGCGTGAGCGAGAGCGGCGAAGCCGGCGGCATGGCGGTGTTTGATTTAACCTTTGTGGAGGCGGGCGAGAGCCGCTATCCGGCGGCGGAATCCGACCCGGCAGGCAACCTGTTGGATGCGGCGGATACGCTGGACGGGCAGCTGGCCGAAGCCTTCGGCAAGTGGTTTGATTTGGACGGCTTGCCGGATTTTTTAAGCCGCGACAATCTGCAGGCGCTCACCGAGCGCATCCAGCGACTGACTACGGTGGGCGGTCTGCTGGATTTGTCCAAACAATCGCCGTTTTTGCGGCAGGTGCGGCAGTTGTTGGATGCGGTGGGCGAGCTATCGGCAACACCGGCGGTGTTGGGTAGCCGCATCATCGGACTGTTTACCGATTTAACCGGCAGCTTCGGCCAGCCTTTGGGCGGCATTATGGGGCTGGCCAAGGCGTTTCGCACAGGGAAGCGCGAAGTATCGCGCGGGCTGCCAGCCAACCCTACGCCGTATCAGCGTGCCGAATCCAACCGGCAGGCGGTGCAGGTGTTGTTTGAGGCTGCGGCTTTAAATGCGGCTGCGTCCACGGCGGTTGTGCGGCCGGATGATGTGCATATCGAGCTGCCGCAGCCGGGTGGCAATTTCGGTGGCGGCAGCAACCAACCATCCAGCCGCATTGCGCCGAAGGCGGCCGCCGCCCCGCTGTTTGAATCGCTGGATGAGGCGGTGGCGCTGCGCCGCCTGCTATTGGCGTGGTTAGACGAGCTCGCGCCGCAGCTGCCGGATTCGGCATTTTCGGCGGCGCAGGATTTGCGCGCCGCTATCGTGCAGGCTTTGCCGGACACGGAAAACGAACTGCCGCGCCTAGTGGATTACACCCCGCAGCGCCCGCTGCCGGTGGTGGTATTGGCTTATCGCTTGCACGGCGATGCGCGGCGCAGCAGCGAGATTTTGCGGCATAACCCGGTCGCGCATCCGGGCTTTATGCCGGTGCGCCCGCTGCGGGTGTTGTCGGATTAAGGAGCAGTAAATGGCTATCGAGCTATTGGTAAACGGCGTTTTGTACGGCGGTTGGACGAGCGTATCCATCAGCCGTAGCATCGGCACTGCCGCTGGTGCATTTAACATCGAGTGCACCGAAAACGTGGGCGGCGAGGCAATACATTGGCCGATCCGCCCGAACGACGAGTGCGAAGTGCGGGTGGCCGGGCAGGTGGTGATTAAGGGCTATATCGACAAAACCACGCTCGATGTATCGGACAGCAGCCACAGCATTGCCGTGGCCGGACGGGATAAAACCGGCGATTTGGTGGATTGCGCCGCTGCCGTGAAGCAATGGCGTAATGTGTCGATTTTGGACTTGGCTAAAGAGCTGTGTGCGCCGTTTAGTATCGAGGTGGTGTTGGAGACCGAGCCGGGCAAGCCGCTGGCGGTGTTTAAAACCGAGCCGGGCGAAACGGTATTTAAAGCCTTGGAACGGGCGGCGAAAATCGCCGGTATTTTGCTGGTACAGGCACGGGGCGCATTGGTTTTGACCCATGCCGGAGCACAACAGGCGGCTACGCCGCTGGTTTTAGGCGGCAACATCAAATCCGGCACGGCCGATTACGATTATTCGGAGCGGTTTTCAGAATACACCATCACCGGCCAGCGGGCGGGCAAAGACAACGACCACGGCAAGGCGGCGGCTCATGTGCGCTCTGCAGTTAAGGATGAGGCCATCAAGCGCCACCGGCCGTTTGCCAAATCCGCCGACGGGCAGGCTACGCCCGAGATGGCACGGCGGCAGGCGGAATGGGAAAAGCAGGTGCGCGAAGCGAAAAGCACACAGCTATCCTGCACGGTGGCGGGCTGGACGCAGCACAATGGCCAGCTGTGGGACATCAACCAGCGTGCACAAGTGGAAGCGGCTACGCTGGCAGTACAGGGCGAATTGCTGATTTCGGCGGTCGAGTACGGCTACGATGATTCGGGCGAGATAACCAAAATCGAGCTAATCCGCCCGGAAGCGCTGCTGCCATCGCCCGAAGCAGCGGAAAAAGCCAACCGCAACACCGCCGCCAAACCCGCACGCGGTAAAGGCCACAGTGGCGGTAAAGGCCGCAGTGGCGGCAAACGCGGGCGGCAGGGTAAGGGGCAAAACGCGGTATCCGGCGATGTGCTGGTGATCAAACCCGATGCGCAAGGTAATTACAAACCCGGAAACTTTGAAAGAGGAAAATCATAATGCAGGCGCTGAAAAATATGATCGGCAGGGCGATTTTAAATTTAATCAACGATGCCGCCGCCACGCAAACCGTTACCCTAGAGGCGCAGGCGGGCGATGTGCACGACGAGGTGGAGCTGTTTCAGCCATTCGGTTTTTCGGCACATCCGCCGGTGGGCAGCGAGGCGGTGGTGGTATTCGTGGCGGGAAACCACGACCACCCGATTGCCTTGTGCGCCGAACACAAGGGTACCCGCCGCAACAATCTGGCCGAGGGCGAAGCGGCAGTTTACAACCTATGGGGGCACAACATCACGCTGTACAAAGACAAATGCGTGATAGAGACCCCGGTGTTTGAGGTCAATGCCAAAACATCCGCCACCATCAAAGCGCCGAAAATTACGCTGGACGGCGAAGTGAGCGGCACCAAGTCGGCAGTGTTTAAAGAAGACGTGAAAGACCAAGGCGGGCGCTTTAGCATGGGTTGGATGCGTGCGCTGTTTAACCGCCACACCCACCACGAAAACGACGGCGGCGGCAATACCGACCAGCCGAACGAACGAATGGAGTAAGCACTATGCTGGGACTGATGCCTCAAGCAGATGGCGGCAGCCGCCTGTTGTTTGCCGGGGTGGATTGGCTTAAATCGGCAGTATGGATGAGCCTTGGCACCGACCGCCGCGCCGAAAACGACGATGTACTGCCCGGCGGAGACGGCGACAAGCGCGGCTGGTGGGGCGATAGCTTCCGCCCGCGCCGTATCGGATCGCGGCTGTGGCTGCTGGAACGGCAGAAAATTACTGCCGACTCCCTGCTGCGAGCGGAGGAATATGCCGCCGAGGCGCTCGCCTGGCTCACGGAAAAGAAAATCGCGGCGGCAGTGCGGGTGCGGGCGGAACGGCACACGCTCACTTGCGCGATGTTGTATATCGAAATCGAAAAAGACGGCGGAGAAATCCGCCGTTTTGATTATTTGTGGAGCGTAAATCATGGCGTTTGAACGACCAAGCCTGCCGGAATTGTGCCGACGGGTGGAATTGGACATCAGCAGCCGCCTCTCACCCTACCCGCACCCGCAGGAAGGTGATGTGGCATCGGTATTCGGCGCAGCTTTGGGCGCAGCATCGCACCTCTTGCACGGGCATTTGGATTGGATTGCCCAACAGATGCTGCCAATCACGGCCGCAGGCGATGAGCTTGACCGCCACGCCCGCACCTGGCTTACCGTGCCACGCAAACCTGCAGCGTTTGCCAGCGGACAGGCTACTGTGTCGGGCAGCCTGCCTTTGGTGGGTGATGAGCTGCGGCGGGAAGACGGCGTGCGCTATTCGGTGCGCGCGGTAGCAGGCAATACAGTGCAGTTGGATGCGTTGGAGCCGGGCCCGGCCGGCAACGCCAGCGCGGGTGCGGTGTTGCGATACAGCGGCGGCACAGCCACAGTGGATAGTGTCGGGCTCGCCGGCGGTGCGGTGGCAGAAAGCGACGAAGAGCTGCGCGAACGTTTGCTGCAGCGCATACGCAACCCACCGATGGGCGGCAGTGTGTCCGACTATATCCGCTGGTCGCTCGAGGTGCCGGGTATTGCTCGCGCTTGGGTTAAACCAAACGGCGGCGAGATTAACCACGTTGTGGTGTATGTGGCAGGCGGCGATAACATCGTGCCCAACAGCACATTGCTGGATGCGGTACGGCAGCATTTAGAGCTGCTGCGTCCGGTAACGGCGCGGGTGTCGGTCGTCGCGCCGCGACTGAAAACCGTGGCGCATCGCATCAAAGTGTATCCCGATACCGCCGCTGTGCGGCAGGCAGTGGAAAACTCACTGCGTCTGTTTTACCGGCGCGAAGCCTCGCTGGGCTCGGTTATCCGCATTTCGCGCATCAGCGAGGCGGTTAGTTTGGCGGCGGGCGAAACACACCATATGCTGCTTTCCCCCGCAGCGGATGTGGTGTGTGAGCAAGATGAAATCGCGGTGCTGGGAGGTATCTCGTGGACTTAAGCATCAGGCAGGCTGCCTACCGCAGCCAACTTACTGCGTTGCTGCCAACCGGCCGCGCCTGGGCAACTGAATCCGACCCGGCGCTGGCCGATTTTATCGCTGCGTTGGCATTAGAGCTGGCCCGTATTGAGCAACGCGCCACCGAACTACTGGCGGAAGCCACGCCATACGGCGCATACGAAACATTGCCGGAATGGGAAGCTACCGCCGGGCTGCCTGATGAATGTAGCGCATCAGCTGCCGGCGATATTCAGGCGCGGCGTATGGCGCTGGTGGCGCGGCTGGCAGGCGGCGGGGCGCAAAGTAAGGCATTTTATCTGCATCTGTTGCGCGTATCCGGGCAACCACAGGCGGAAATTACCGAGTTTTTCCCGGCCACCTGCAATGATGACTGCAATGCCGCGTTGTACTCCGACAATGACAGCTATTGTTGGGCGGTATCGCTGCGCGGCAGCGGCGACCACCGACCGGCTAACTGTAACGATGATTGCAACAGCCCGCTGCAGCTGTACCAACGCAGCGCCATCGAGTGTGTACTCAACAAGCTTAAACCGGCGCACACTTATCTGATTTTTAAATATGTTTAGGAGCGATTGATTATGCAGCGGATTTCCACTTCTTCCGCCGTGGCCGACCTGTTCGGCAGCGGCAAAGCAGGCTTTAGAAACGGCGATTTGCCGCGCGGCGTGCTGCCTACGGCGTTTAACGCCGAATGGTGCAACCATGTGCAGGAGGAGATTTGTAATGTGATTGAGGGCGCGGGTGTGGCACTTAATCCAGATAAGCGCGACCAGCTGCTTGCCGCCCTGAAAAAACTAATCGATGAGCAGGCCGGCGGCAAAGGTTTGCCCGTAGGCGCAGTGGTGGGTTTCCCCCGCGCGGTTACCAACCCCGAAGGCTACCTGACAGCCGACGGCAGCCCCTTTAATCAATCCACCTATCCCGACCTGTATCGCGTACTGGGCGGCAACAAGCTGCCCAACCTCACGCGCTCCGACATCGGCATGACTGCCCACTTCCCGGTTGCGGACATCCCGGACGGCTGGATTAAGTACGACGAGATTGCTGCCAAGGTCACGCAGGCCGCCTATCCAGAGCTCTACCGCAAGCTGGTGGCGCAGTACGGCTCAATCGATGCCGTACCCAAGGCCGACGACCGCTTTATCCGTAACGCTGCGGGCGGCCTTGCGGTGGGCACGCAGCAGGGCGACGCCATCCGAAATATCAAGGGCAAAACATCGTTCTGCAGTGACAACAATGGCACGCTCGGGCTTGGCCCGAAAGACCCGGAAGGCGTGTTCGGCGGCGAAGGTTCACCGAACGCCTACATCACCGATATTGACGGCCACCGCCAAGGTTATAACTATCTGACGTTTGATGCCTCACGCAGCGTGCCGGTGGCGCACGAAGTGCGCCCTAAAGCCATTGCGATGGTATTGTGCATTAAAGCTCAAAACAGCCTGGACGACGTGGTGATGTGGATTAAGGCGTTTGGCAAAGTAACCAATGCCGGTGTATTGGATGCCTCCACGCTGGCGGCAGATATACAGCGCAAGGCCAACCGCGATGAGGTAGCTCTAAAAGCCCACACCCACCGTGCCGCCGAAATCACCGACTTTGCCGAGGCAGTGGCCGCGCTCACCGTGCACCAAAAAATCGGCACGTTTGACATTTGCAGGCTGCCGGACGGCACACAAATCGAATCCGGCACGGTGCGCATCCAAAACCACAATAACAACCCGACAGCCCGGGTGCTGACGTGGCCGCTGGCCTTTGTCACCGCCCCTGTGGTGGTCGCCACCATATCTGCACCGGAAGTCAACGTGCGCGATGTTTGGGTAACCATTGACAGCAGGCAGAGTAACCGGTCGGCCGTGCACTACTGGTTGTACGAGCCGAACTATAACACCCCGGATGTGACGGTTAATTTTGTCGCCATCGGGCGTTGGAAATAAAGGAGCTGAATCATGACTGTGTATTTTTACCAAAACGGATTTTTGCACACCGACGATACGCCGCCGGAAGGTGCGATCGCCCTTACCGCCGCCGAGCATGAGGCGCTGGTTGTCGGGCAATGTACCGGCCAAATCGTGATGCCGGGCAAAGACGGCAAGCCTGTATTGGCCGACCCCGCGCCATGCCCATCCAGCACATGGGACGGCACTCAATGGCAGATTGACCCAGAGTGTGCCGCCCGGCTCAAAGCCGAGCAGCAAGATGAGATGTGGGAGCGCATCAAGGCCAAGCGCTACGACAACCTGCGGCATGGGGTGTACGCCAAATCGGTTGGGAAGTGGTTTCAGACCGACGACGCCACCCGCCTGCAATACCTAGCGCTGGCACTGGAAAGCGTAACGGGCGGTTTTAAAAAGCCCATCAACTGGAAAACGATGGATAACAGCTTTTTGATGCTCACACCCGAGCTGCTGCGCGAAATCATGCAGACCATGCACGATGATGAGGAGGCGGATTTTATCAACGCCGAACGCCATAAAGCCGCCATGCTTAAAGCCGAACACCCGCTGGAATACGACTACAGCGACGGCTGGACGGCAAACTTTGATGAGCAGCCCGCCACCGAGCTTGAGGAGGCCGCGAAATGAATACGCAACCCATCTATCTAGCCCTTTATCGAGGCCGCCGCGACGGCAGCGGCTGGCGTGTGTGGTGTGCCCGGGCTACCGATTGGCTCACCCGTATCCTCACCCGCGGCCAGTACAGCCATTGTGAGATTGCGGTGCGCGAACATCCGCAGGCATCGGTTTATACCTGCTACTCCGCCTCCATCAGGGACGGCGGCGTACGCGCCAAAAAGATGCCGCTGCCTGATGACAAGTGGGACTTAATCCCAATGGTGTCAACCTCCGAGGCACACGAACGTCTGCAAAGGGTATGGGCGGAAACCAAAGGCCAAGGCTACGACTTGAAGGGCGCATTGGGCATTGCCTTTGGGTTGCGGCACAGCCGCCGCCGCTGGTTTTGCTCCGAGTGGTGCGCCGCCGCATTGGGGTTACCCGCAGGCTGGCGTTGGTCGCCCAACGACCTTGCCGCCATCGTGTCAGCAAAGAGCGTGAGCAATTTGTAGAGGTTGATTATGGGCGATACTGTAAAAATTAAAGCGCATATCCCAACGCTTAACATCGAAATCCCGACAGGAAACGCGCGGCGGTTTGAAATCTCAATCACATCGGACGGCAAGCCATACGACTTGTCGTCTTTTGATTTAAAGATGACATTCCGACCAAGTGTCGGCGGCGAATTTGATGGAAGCGAAAACCTGACTAAAGACGGTCAGGTTTTATTTTTAACGTTCCCGCCTGAATTTTCTGCCGGCGTGAAATGGCGTAGGGCGCGATATGACATATTGAACGCCTCTACCCATCAAACGCTGATTCGTGGGGAAATCGAACTGCTGGAGGTAATCACGAAATGACTGAATATATTTTCAGGCTGTCTGACGAAACGCCAAAAATCGAGATTGACGTAAAAGCCGCCGCTATCATCAATGGTGTTGGTCAGGACTTGTACGACCGCGCTAAAAAAGAGCTTGGTTTTACCGGCACTTTTGAGGAGTTCCTCGCTAAGTTCAAAGGCGAACGAGGCGAGAAAGGCGATACAGGCGCGAATGGGGACAAAGGCGATACTGGAGAGCGAGGCGAACGAGGATTGCCTGGCTTACCTGGTACAAATGGCACAAATGGCGAACGTGGCCTGCCGGGTCAGAAAGGCGATAAAGGCGACACAGGGCCAAAAGGTTCTGACGGCAAATCAGCAACTGTAACCATTGGCAAGGTAACAACAGGCGAGACGGCAAGCGTGACCAACACTGGCACGGAGACAGAGGCCGTCTTGAACTTCGTCCTGCCTGCTGGTGGGAGTAATAACGGGCTACACACGGAAATCCGTACTGTTCCCGTCACGGTCAACGCTCAATCTATTCAAACGGTTGAATTTGAAGCGAAGTTTTCAGAAACGCCAACGCTTCACGGTCAGCCTGCTGTGATGGGCGCAAACGAAAACCGCGTTCTGTATCTGCTGACATTGGATAAAGACGGCTTTACCTGCCGCTCAAACTACTTTAGCGCAGGCGTGCAAACGATTCACTACGCCGTAACTGGCAAACTTGCGTAACAGGCCATCTTTCAGATGGCCTTTTTTCTTGGAGGCAAAAAAATGAGTAACTCGCTCAAATGGGTTAAATATATTCTTGAATGGCGGTTTCTTCCCGTGCGGTTTCAGCAGTGGTTGTTTGGTACAGGCACGCGTGCTGTTGAATTTGTCAGTGGGTGTTCGATGATTGGTTATGCGCTGGTCTTCGCATTCTCCCCGAACGACATTTATAGTTGGCCAATATACTATAAGTTCAAGGATATTTCAGAGGTTACGTTGATATTGGTATTTGGCGGTGTTGGAGTGCTGCAACTGGTGGCGATGTACTGGCAGACATTCAAGGGGGATGTGCTGTCGGGTTATATGCTTTTGGTATCGGCATTTATCTGGTATTTAACGGCATATGCGTTTTGGGCAGCCTATCCGCCTGCGCATACAGGCATGGTTATTCCGCCCGTCTTGGCGTTCCTTTGCTTACTTGCTGGAAATAACTCACTTAAATTCTTGTTTTCGGAGGATAAATTCAAACGGAAACAGAAGGGGGGATAATGCACGATTTTTTTCAAATCGGCTATCTGTTCGCGATAGGGGGCGGCGTCATTGGTAGCGTGTGGTCAAGCATGAAAGACCATGATGCGCCAGTATCAAGCCTGTTTGAAGCTTTGATTTCGGCGGTTGCGGCGGCCTCAGTAGCGGAACGGTTTTTAATGCTAAATCAAGTATGGACTTGCGCTATTGCCGGCGCGTTTGTCGGCATCTTGACAGGTCATGCGATGGATACCGTGCAGGCCATTGCCCCGGGATTGATGAAGAAGTGGCTTAGGAAAACGGCTGACAAATTTATCGATAGTAAAGACTAGCAAAAGGCCGTCTGAAAAGCTTTCAGACGGCCTTTTTATTTTGAAAGGTAGAATATGACACAAGTAACACAAAATTTTAGTTTGCGCGAATTGACGCGTAGCGAAACCGCCCGCCGTATGGGTGTTGAAAACATTCCGACTGAAAAGGAAATGCAGAATATCCGCAAGACAGCTGAGCAGTTGGAAAAAATTCGTGAATACGTTGGCCGTGGCATCATCGTTACAAGCTGTTTTCGTAGCGATCGTGTGAATAAGCTGGTTGGTGGTAGCCCAACATCGGCACATCGTTTTGGTTCGGCGGCTGATTGTGACGCTATCGGCATGACTTCATTTGCTTTTGCGAAAAAGCTGATTGAAATGCGTGATGTTGGAAAGCTGGTATTTGACCAGTTGATCTTGGAATTCCCAGAGCGTGGGGATGGTGCATGGGTGCACATCGGTTTCCGACACAATGGCGCTCAACGTAATCAGGTTATGACCTCCGTTAAACGCGGTGGGAAAACCGTTTATTTACAGGGATTAGTGCCGTGATTCCGTGGATACTTAAAAACAGAATCATCACGTCCCTAATTGTGTTGGTGGTGGTTTTGGTGTGTTGGCTTGGCTTTGTTTATGGTGTCGCTATTCCTGATGCTGAAAAGCGCGGTGCGGCAGTTGCTACGGCAAAAATCAGCCAAGATTTTGCTGTTGCCCAAGGTCGGCGTGTTGCTGAAACATTGGAAAAAGAACGGGTGCGCACCGCTGAATTTGCTGCGATGCAAGCCAAAATAGAAAAGGAGCGAATCCATGCGAAAACTGTTATTAATAGCCTTCGCAGCGAGCTTGACCGCGTGCAGCAGTACGCCCGAAATCAAGGTGGCCGCCGAAACCTGCCCACAACCGATAGCACCGCCGGCGCATCTGATGAATCAGTTGCCAAAGGTTGGGCATTATTCGGAAAATGCACGGCTGAATATGCTGGAATGGCAGAAGTAGCAGACCAGCAAAGAAATGATCTGGCTGAATGGCAGGCTTATGGTCGTATTGTTTCTGGTGAATGAAAAAGCCCCCTTGCGGGGGCTTGCTCTATAAAAGCTTACTGTATGGAAAGAGTAGGTTAAGAGAAGCTGATATTCAGATTTTTGCCAAGCTTTTCAGCGGCTTTTTCCAAAAAATCAATTTTTGTATTGTGACGCAAATTCAGTAGGCGGTCAATTTGCGGCATGTGTACGCCTAATCTTCTTGCCATTTCGGCTTTCTTTACATTTTGTTGTACCATTTCATTAAGTAGCAGGATTTTAGCTGTTTCTAATGCCGGTAAAACGACAACATGCTCACCATCATTTTCTGATGGCAGAGGGACTGCTTTCCTGTCTTCAAAATATCCTTCTAGTGCGCAAATCAGGCCATCAATTGCTTCGATTCTTGCTGTGTCTTCGTCTTCTCCGACTGCGACAGCTTCCGGAATATCTGGGAATGTTACTAATAAAGTACCATTATCGTCTGGCGTTAGAGTATAGGGGTAAGCTAACATATGCACCTTTCATAGTAATCGATTATAGTTATTAGGTAGCAAGCTCCTTAGAGCTTGCTCCTTTTTATTTCTTATTTATTTAAGATCTAAGTCTTTTTTGATTTTTTGAACCAATCCCGTACCGATTTCTTTACTACCATGGTTTGGGAAAACTGATGTTTTATTACCAAGTTTTATTAATTGATGGCTTCCGCGTTTTAGCGTGGTAAACTCTACACCTTGAGAGAGTAGCCATTTCCTGAATTCGCTGTATTTCATCATTCACCTCCTTTCCATACAGTAAGGATATAATACAACAAAAATGTTGTAATTGCAATACTAAATACAACATTTATGTTGTATTTAGTATTGCTCAAGATGATTCGCATTTGTGGGTATATATGGGGGTATATAAATTAGTGGGAAATAAAAATATATTTATATACATATGTTTATTATTGAAAGGATAATCATGATGGAAAATGGTTTTTAACAGATAAATGGTCAAAGGCCGTCTGAAAGTTTCAGACGGCCTTCAATATTAAATAAATATAAACCGAAAAACAGAGAAAATATGAATATCAAACAAATTATCCAAGCCCTGCCCAAAGCCGAGCTGCACGTCCATATCGAAGGGACGTTTGAGCCGGAGTTGATGTTTGAAATCGCCAAGCGCAACCATATAGCGATTCCTTATGAAAATGTCGATGCGGTACGGCAGGCTTATGATTTTCATAATCTGCAGTCGTTTTTGGATATTTATTATGCCGGTGCCGGCGTATTGTTGCACGAGGCGGATTTTTACGATTTGACCCGCGCGTATCTTAAGCGTTGCCATGAAGACAATGTCGTGCATACGGAAATATTTTTCGATCCGCAAACCCATACTGCGCGGGGTGTGGCGTTTGAAACCGTGATTAACGGCATTGTCCGTGCCTGTCGTGAAGCTGAGCAGCAATGGGGTATAAGCACGCGTTTGATTATGTGTTTCCTGCGGCATTTGTCGGAAGAAAGCGCATTTGAAACCTTAAATCAGGCTTTGCCTTATAAAGAACACATCATCGGCGTAGGCTTGGATTCGAGCGAATTGGGGCATCCGCCGTCCAAGTTTGAGCGCGTGTTTGTGCAGGCGCGGGCGGAGGGTTTGTTGACGGTGGCCCATGCCGGAGAAGAAGGACCGCCGGAATATGTTTATGAGGCTTTGGACTTACTGCATGTCCGC
This sequence comes from Neisseria sp. HMSC064D07, assembly GCF_001837185.1. Classification (NCBI taxonomy): domain Bacteria; kingdom Pseudomonadati; phylum Pseudomonadota; class Betaproteobacteria; order Neisseriales; family Neisseriaceae; genus Neisseria; species Neisseria sp. HMSC064D07. The sequence goes on from NZ_KV831707.1 coordinate 232,719, forward strand.
CGTATCGATCATGGCGTACGGGCGGAAGAAGATGAGGCCTTGATGGCGCGTTTGATTGCAGAGCAAATGCCGTTGACCGTTTGCCCGTTGAGCAATTTGAAATTGAAAGTATTTCCGGAGATGGCGAAACACAATTTGCGCCGTATGTTGCAACGCGGCGTGTTGGTAACCGTCAATTCCGATGATCCGGCGTATTTCGGCGGCTATATGAACCGCAATTTTGAAGCGCTTGCCGAGGCTTTGGATTTGAGTACGGAAGAAGTCAAAACCTTGTGCGCCAATTCGTTCCGCGCTTCGTTTTTGAGCGAGGCGGAAAAGGAAGAATGGATACGGAAGATTGAAAGTTTTCATGTTGAATAACGATAAAAGGCCGTCTGAAAAAGCTTCAGACGGCCTTTTATGATGGCGGTTAATAGTCGACTTTGATTTTAGGCGTTTCCTGAGCGGCTTTGTATTCTTCTTCCAATTCAAAGCGCAGCGGATACAAATTCAATTTTTCCATCAGCAGGCGGTCGCCGTCTTCGTCCGGATTGCCCGTAGTCAGCAGCTTGTCGCCGTAGAAAATCGAGTTTGCGCCAGCCATGAAACACATGGCCTGCATGGATTCCGGCATATTGCTGCGGCCTGCGGACAGGCGAACGTAACTGTGCGGCATGGTAATGCGCGCGACGGCGATGGTGCGGACAAATTCCGTCCAGTCCAAATCTTCGGCATCGGCCAGCGGCGTGCCTTCTACTTTGACCAACTGGTTAATCGGTACGCTTTCGGGCTGAGGATCGAGGTTGGCAAGGCTGGCAATCAGGCCTGCGCGTTCGGCGCGGGTTTCGTTCATACCGACGATGCCGCCGCAGCAGACTTTCAAACCGGCATTGCGGACTTTGCCCAAAGTATCCATGCGGTCTTCGTGTTTACGGGTGTGGATGATGTCGTTGTAGCGTTCGGGGTCGGTGTCGAGGTTGTGGTTGTAGTAGTCCAAACCGGCTTTTTTGAAGTCTTCAGCCATGCCGTCTTCGAGCATGCCGAAGGTGCCGCACACTTCCATGCCCAAGCCTTTCACCGCGCTGATGATTTCGGAAACGACAGCCACGTCTTTGGGTTTGGGGCCGCGCCATGCCGCGCCCATGCAGAAACGGCTGGCGCCGCGCGATTGGGCAATTTTGGCTTTTTCGACGATTTCGTCCACGTCCATCATCTGCTCTTTGCCCAGATTGGTGTTGTGGTGTGCCGATTGCGGGCAGTAGGCGCAGTCTTCGGGACAGCCGCCGGTTTTGATGGAGAGCAGGGTGGAAAGTTGGATTTCGCGCGGGTTGAAGTTTTGGCGGTGGATTTCGGCGGCTTGGAAAACGAGGTCGAGGAAAGGCAGTCCAAACAAAGCCTCGACATCGCATTTTTTCCAATAACGCGCAGTCGGATGCGGCTTGCGCTCGGTTTGACGGCGCAAGGCTACGGGAGATACGGTCATAGTGTGTTCTTTCGTGTTTACAGCGACGCAGTGTCGCTGACGGCTTGACTGCCGGCGCAATGACGGCAGCAGCAGGTTTGAAATCAATATAAAAGGCCGTCTGAAACGGCGCAGCAAGTGTAACGCTTTTGATAATGTAGAGCAAATGTTTCAGACGGCCTGAAATATGGTCTGCCCGGGTTTGCTATAATCGCATTTTTAATTTTTCCGTTTTCTTATGAACGCGCCCAAAGCCTTCGCCGTATTCGGCCCGACAGCCGGCGGTAAAACCGCACTGGCCTTAAATATTGCCCAATCGTTGCCGGTGGAAATCATCAGTTTGGATTCCGCGCTGGTGTATCACGGCATGGACATCGGTACGGCCAAGCCGATTGCCGAAGAGCTTGCCGCCGTACCGCATCATTTGATTGATATTATCTCGCCGCTGGAAAGTTACAGCGCGGCGGATTTTGTCGGCGACTGCGTGCGCTTGGTGAATGAAATACATGCGCGCGGTCGCTATCCGCTGATTGTCGGTGGCACAATGATGTATTTCCACGCGCTGACGGAAGGTTTGAACGATTTGCCTGGCGCAGATACGGCGGTGCGCGCACAGCTTCAGGCGGAAAAAAACGAACATGGTCTGGTAGGCCTGTATCACCGTTTGCAGGAAGTTGACCCGATTACGGCAAGCCGTCTGAAAGCCAATGACAGCCAGCGTATTGAACGCGCTTTGGAAGTCTATCTTTTGACCGGCAAGCCTTTGAGCGAACATTTCACAGAGCAGAAGCAGGCTGCGCCTTTATTGGATTTATGTACGGTTGCCCTTATCCCCGAAGAGCGCCATTTGTTACACCGTCAAATCGAAAAACGCTTTTTAAGTATGCTGGAACACGGTTTCCTCGATGAAATGCACGCCTTACGCCGCGATTATCCGCAGCTGCATGCCGATATGCCGTCTATGCGCTGCGTGGGCTACCGTCAGGCTTGGGATTATCTCGAAGGCGAAACCGATTATGACACCTTTGTCGAAAAAGGCATTGTCGCCACGCGCCAGCTTGCCAAACGCCAGTTGACCTGGTTGCGGAAAATTCCTTTGGCGCACACGTTAGATCCTTACGCAGACAGTGATTATGTTCAGGCGGCCTTAGCCTTGGCGCGTCAGCATTTTCAGGAATAATCTATGCTGAACACGCCACCACTTGCGCCTAAAACATTGGCCGCGCTAAAAGAATTGGGTATTTGTACACTGGAAGATTTACAGGAAATCGGCGCAGTCCGATCGTTTCTATTGCTGAAAGCATCGGGTTTGACCGTAACCAAAAGCACTTTGTGGCAACTGGACGCGTTGGTTTCAGGAATGGATGTCCGGCATATTTCCGAGGAGAGAAAGACGGAACTGGGCGAGGCATTGAAAAATCATCCGCCTGTTGCCGTTTTCCCTTCGCAAAGCGATACGGAAGCCTTTATGCGGCTGGCGATAGAACAGGCCAGACAATCGGCGGCATTGGGTGAGGTGCCGGTTGGCGCGGTCATCGTATATCAAGGTAAGGCAATCGCAGCGGCACACAATACCTGCATTGGCGACCACAATGTCAGCCATCATGCCGAAATCAACGCACTTGCCGCCGCAGGCAAAGCCTTGCAAAACTACCGTTTGGAAGATTGCGATGTGTACATCACATTAGAGCCTTGCTCCATGTGCGCATCTGCTTTGATACAGGCGCGGGTCGGGCGTGTGATTTATGGTGCGGCTGAAGCCAAAACCGGTGCGGCAGGCAGCGTGGTCGATTTATTTGCCGACAAACGTCTGAACAAGCATACCGCAATTTTGGGCAGCATATTGGCAGAAGAATGCCAAAGCGTATTGCAGGATTTCTTTGCGGCCAAACGTAAGGCCGTCTGAATTTCAGACGGCCTGTCAGCAAAAACATTTTATTTTAAATTTTCGGATTTCCCATGTCAGTCAATCATTACGAAAACTTCCCAGTCGGCTCCATTGTGCTGCCACGCCGTTTGCGCAAGCCGGTTCATGCCGTTTATGCTTTTGCACGGACGGCGGACGATATTGCCGACGAAGGCAATGCCGAAGCAGTCAAACGCCTGCGCCAACTGGACAAACTGAAGGCAGAGTTAGACCGCATTACACAAGGTGGGAAACCGCAAACGGCTTTGATGCAGCGTTTGTATAACGAAGCGATTGAGCCGTTTCAATTGCCGTTGCAGCCGTTTTATGATTTGCTGGCGGCGTTCAGTCAGGATGTGGTTAAAACCCGTTATGAAAACTTTGGCGAATTGATTGCCTATTGCCGTTTGTCCGCCAATCCTGTGGGGCGCATTATGCTGCATTTGTACGGGCAAACCGATGAAGTGAGCATGGCGCAAAGCGACGGCATTTGCACTGCCTTGCAGCTGATTAATTTCTGGCAGGACGTGGCGGTGGATTGGCAGAAAGGGCGCGTGTACATCCCCCAGGAAGATTTGCAGAAGTTCAAAGTTAGCGAAGAACAGATTGCGGCCGGTAAAGCCGACTTTGCTTTTCAACGATTGATGGCGCACGAGTGCCAACGTGCCTTTCAAATGCTGAAGGCCGGCTCGCCGTTGGGCAAAACCCTCAAAGGGCGAATCGGTTTTGAGCTGCGCATGATTATTGTCGGCGGCCAGTTGATTTTGCAGAAGCTGGACGGTTGCAAATATGACGTGTTTAACCAGCGGCCGCTGTTGGATAAAAAAGACTGGATGATTATCATCAAACGGGCTTTGATGAAGAAATAAAAAGAGGCCGTCTGAAATAGATGTTTCAGACGGCCTTGATGTTTTCGATTAGCGGTTTTTCAAACGGTTGATGCGGTTATCCAAAGAAGGATGGGTGCTGAACCAAGAATCTTTGGCTTCACTGGCAATGCCCATTGCCGTCATGGTTTGCGGCAAATCGCTGGGGTTGCCTTTCAAGCGTTGCAGGGCGGCAATCATTTTCGGCGCGCCCACCAGTTTTGCAGCGCCCGCATCGGCGCGGTATTCGCGTTGGCGGCTGAACCACATCACAATGATGCTAGCGAGGAAGCCGAATACGATCTGCAATACTATGCTGACCATGAAATATGTACCTTGCGAAGTGCTGCCGTCATTATTGCGCGCTACCATGCTGGAAACGATACGCGCCAAGAAGACGACAAAAGTATTCACAATACCTTGAATCAGCGTCAGCGTTACCATATCGCCGTTGCCGACGTGCGCCATTTCATGCGCTAAAACAGCTTCGACTTCATCGCGGGTCATGTGGTCGAGCAGGCCGGTGCTGACAGCGACGAGCGAGCTGTTTTTGGTTGCGCCGGTTGCAAAGGCGTTAGGCTCGGGAGAGTCGTAAATGGCTACTTCCGGCGTTTTCAGATTCCATTGGCGGGCTTGCGCTTCAACAGTTGCCAACAGCCAAGCTTCTTCTTCGCTTTGGGGTTGGTCGATGACGACGGCGCCGACCGAATGTTTGGCGATGGTTTTTGACATCAGCAGGGAGACAATCGAGCCGCTGAAGCCGACGACTGCGGAATAAGCCAACAGGCTGCCGACTTGGTCGGTACTGTTGATGCCCAAGATGGCCAAAATAACACGGATGACAACCAGAACTGCGATATTGGTTGCGATAAATAAGAAAATGCGTTTCACCGATTATTCCTTTTTAGTGTGGTTTGTGAGGTGATTTTTATATGGGCGCATTGTCTCAAAAACTCTATAGAGATGAAACAGCATGATAGGCAAAGGTATGCAAATTCAAAGCAATTGAAGCAAAGGCCGTCTGAAAAGGTAGTCTCAACCAGTGAGAATCGCTTTTCAGACGGCCTTTGATAGGTAAAACTATCTGCCGGCTTCTTCCAGCCAGTTGCGCGGTATAAGGAATTGATTGAGGCGTGCTTCGGGTGAACCTTCTTCCGGCACATATTGATACTCGAAGCGTACCAAAGGCGGCATGGACATCAAAATGCTTTCCGTACGGCCGCCGCTTTGCAGGCCGAACAGCGTGCCTCTGTCCCAAACCAAGTTAAACTCGACATAGCGTCCGCGACGGTAGAGTTGGAAATCTCGTTCACGTTCTCCATAAGGCGTGTTTTTGCGTTTGGCCACAATCGGCAGATACGCTGCGATATAGCCTTCCCCGACTGCCTTGATAAAGTTCAAGCAGGTATCGAAATCCCAACGGTTTAAATCGTCAAAAAACAGGCCGCCCACGCCGCGTGTTTCGTTACGGTGTTTCAAATAGAAATATTCGTCACACCATTGTTTGAATTCAGGATAAACCGATTCGCCAAATGGCGCGCATACGTCCCGCGCCACTGTGTGCCAATGCACGATATCTTCCTCAAAAGGATAAAACGGCGTCAAATCAAAGCCGCCGCCAAACCACCAAACCGGCTCGGCATTTTCAGGATAGGCAATAAAAAAGCGCACATTGGCATGGCTGGTTGGAACATAAGGATTTTTCGGATGAATGACCAGCGATACGCCCATGGCTTCAAACGCCGCGCCTGCCAATTCCGGACGATGGGCAGTGGCAGAAGCCGGCATTTTGGTTCCCTTTACATGCGAAAAATTTACACCAGCCTGCTCGAATACTGCGCCGTTTTTCAATACGCGGGTTTCGCCGATACCCAGTTTCCCCGTCCATGCTTCATGCACAAATTCGGCTTCGCCATCTTCTTGCTCCAACGCGGCGCAGATTTGGTTTTGCAGGGTTTTGAGGAGGGTGAGAACGGATTCTGTGTGCATGATATATCCTTGATGGTTTCGTACTTGCAAAATGACAGGGTGAAAGATGATTTAAGCTGTTGAAACTGAGTGTTATCTTTCTATTGCTTTGTTATGGGTAAATTTTGCATGGGTCTATCTGGCAACTAAGTTTTACTCATCAGCAATAGATTGAAAGGGATCGATGATGTGGCGATACCTTTCAGACGGCCTTGATTTATTCAGTAAAAAAAGTATGTGCGCCCAAATAGTTTTTTGCGTAGAACGGAGTGGAAAGTTTTTCGGTTTTGATGGTTTTACCGCTGCTGGGGGCGTGAATAAATTCGCCGTTGCCGATGTAGAGGCCGACATGGGAATATTTGTGTGCGCCGCCGGTATTGAAGAAGACAAGATCGCCGGCTTTCAATTTGCTGTCGGGAATTTTTCGGCTGGCTGCGGCCATATCGCGTGCGGTGCGTGGCAGATTGACGTTGAGGGCGTTTTTATAGACGAATTGGATCATGCCGCTACAGTCAAAGCCTGTGGCTGTGGTGCTGCCTCCCCATTTGTAGGGCGTACCGATCAGGCCTAGGCTGTGAAGCATCAATTCCTGCGAACCTTGGGTGTGGTCGATATGGGAAATGCGGACAGGTTGGATTGTTCTGGCGGTTGTTTGCGGCTTGTGGGATTTATGCTTGCCAGTGGTGCCGCAGGAGGCCAACAATAAGCAGGTGGTACAAACAAATAGGGTTTTGCAGATGAGTCGAGACATGGTGAATTCCTCCGGCTGCATGATTTTTGTTTTCAGACGGCCTCTATAATAATCCTTCTATGGGCAGGATGGACAGGATTTTTGAAGTCATCCGTTTCCAGAACTTGGCTTCGGGTTCGTGTGCGTAAGTTCGTTTTTCGCTTGGGTCATACCAGTATAGTTTGTTGTAATTGCCAAGCGTTACCTGATAGGCGTAGCTTGGGGTGGTCGTTACGAGGGTACGCTGCATTTGGCCTGCGATTTCGGGGCTTTCAATGACGACGCCCATTTCGGTATTGAGGCGTGCGGAACGTGGGTCGAGGTTGAATGAGCCGATGAAAATGCGTTTCTCGTCCACGATGAAAGTTTTGGCATGCAAGCTGGTGGCGGAGCTACCGGTCAAGCCGCGGTCTTTGGAGGTCGGAACGGCGTGGTTGGGTTGAAGCTCATAGAGTTTAACTCCGGCTTTAAGCAAGGGCTTGCGGTATTTGACGTAGCCGGAATGGACGGCGGCAACGTCGGTCGCCTGGAGGGAATTGGTCAGAACGGTAACATCCACGCCGTTGTGAATCAGCCTTTCTATGGCCTTAACGCCTGATTTTGTGGGTACAAAATAAGGGGAAACAAGGTAAACGCTTTTTTCAGGTTGCTTGAGGGCGTCTTGCAGGCGTTCGGAAATAGGCGGTTTGTGCCGGTCGCGGTCTAAGCCTTTGGCCGGGTCATCGCTGATCAGGCGTGTGCTGACACTTTGCCACTCCATAAGGTTACTCTGCATTTTTTGATAGAGGTTGGAGTGTTCGATGCTTTGACGGTAGCGGATGAGCGTTTGATTTTTATCTTGGTCGGTGTAATCAAGCTCTGCCAATCCTTTTTGCATGTTTCCCCGTTTGATGATGCTGGTCGCGTTATAGGCGGAGTGGCTTGCCCAATAGCGGTCGAAGTCTTGGGAAACTTCGGTTACTACGCGGCCTGTGGCGAGGATATCGAGGTCGGCAAAAATGGTATCGTCGTTAACCTTAAAATATTCGTCGCCGATATTGCGTCCGCCCAAAATGGTGGCACGGTTGTCGGCGGTAAACGATTTATTGTGCATTCTGCGGTTAAGTCGCGGGAAGTCGGCAACGTAGCCGAGTGCACGCCATTTTCTGAAAATAAAGGGATTAAACAGACGGACTTCGATATTGGGATGATTGTCGAGTGCAAGTAGGAGATCATCCATGCCGTTGGTGTTGTTGTCGTCCAGAAGCAAACGCACACGGACGCCGCGTTCGGCCGCGCGATGAATCAGGTTGAAGAGAAGCTTGCCGGAGATGTCGTTGTGCCAGATATAGTACTGCAAATCGAGGGTATGGTCGGCGGATTCAATCAGGGCGGCACGGGCGACAAAGGCTTCATGGGCATCGTTCAACAGATAGATATGGGAAACATCGGTCTTGGAGGATGTAGAAGGAATGCCTAATGCGCTGTCCAGCCGCGGCGTTGCAGGTATGTCAAGATAACTGCTTTGGGTGCGTTCGTCCAATGAAGGCAAAAACGCGGCGCAACCGCCCAATAGCAGGGTATAAAGAAAGGGAAGATGAAATTTCATGGGGAACCGGTACAAACAATCCCTACCTAAATGACATTTAGGCAGGGATTGAAGTGAAATTAGGTTGCTTGAATCAGCTTAGAAGGCAACATAACTTGCCGGATTGACCGGTTTGCCGTTTTGACGGATTTCAAAGTGCAACTGAGTGCGGGATGCATCAGTATTACCCATGTGCGCAATGGTTTGACCGCGTTTCACGGTTTGGTTTTCATTAACCAGCAGGCGTTGGTTGTGGCCGTATGCGCTCAAGAATGAGGAGTTGTGTTGGATGATGACCAAGTTGCCGTAACCGCGCAAGCCTGAGCCTGCGTAAACGACTTTACCGTCTGCCGCTGCAACAACAGGCTGGCCTTGCGTACCGGCGATATCTACACCTTTATTGCTGCCGCCGAAGTTGGCGATAACGTTACCGGTAGTCGGACGTTGCCATGTGATGCCGCTGACGTTGCGGCTGCTGCCGGTAGATACGGTTGGTGTATTTGCAGGAGTGCTTGGGGCCGGAGCAGTGGTTGTAGTTGTTGGAGTAGAAGGTTTGCTTGCAGAAGCTGCAGGTGCAACGTAGCCTTCAGGTTTCACGCGCAGGGTTTGGCCTACGCTGATGGTGTTGTCGGCCAGGTTATTCCAAGCACGCAGATTGTCTTGGGTAATATTGTAGCGTTTGGAGATGTTGTAAACGGTATCGCCACGAACAACGGTATGTGTCGCTGCATTAATATCAACAGGCGCGTAAGAAGGCGTGTAAGTGCCGGTGCTGCCGCTGTTGTACGTTGGAGCAGGTGTACTTGCCGGCGGAGTGTATGGCGCATCTGTCGCTGGGCTGGTGTTGGTATTGTAAGGCGCTGCACCGTAAGGATTGTCAGCGGTAGAACTTGTTGTTGCCCCACCGCTTTGTGTGCCGACGACTACAGGAGCCGGTTGTTGGCTGGCACAGGCTGCAAGTAATAAAACCAAAGCTGCCGATCCGGCATAAGATACACTTTTTTTCAACATGTTAATGACTTTCGTATTCGGGTAATTGTTCTCGTCGGGGCATATCATAATAAAAATATGCTTGTTTCTCAAGTGTTCGGCTGTTAGGGACTGTTAAGGCGCAGGGATTTCTGACCAAAAGGAAGCGGTTTGCTCCATTTGTCCGTAGGCAGTCAAATCGACTTGCAGCGGGGTAATCGTGATGAAGCCGGACGCGCATTCGCCAAAGTCGGTACCTTCTTCGCTGTCGGAAACATCGCCGACCGGCCCAATCCAATAAATTTGTTCGCCACGTGGATTATACATGGGAACAATGCTTTGTTCATGATGACGACGGCCGAGCCGTGTAATTTTTATGCCTTGGATATCTTCAGGTGCGACGGCAGGGATATTGATGTTCCATAAGATGGGTTTGGAAATAGGTCGTTTGAGAAAGTAGGAAAGCAGCATCCAAGCGGCTTTTTCTGCAGTTTCCCAATAACGGCCGCTTGAATCGGCAAGCGAAAAGGCAATAGCGGGAATACCCATTAGATAAGCTTCCGTTGCGGCGGCAACCGTACCAGAATAAAGCGTATCGTCGCCCATGTTTGCGCCGTTGTTAATACCAGACAAGACTAAGTCGGGTTTGAAGTCGGCAAGGGCATGTTGGCCGACATGAATGCAGTCGGTGGGGGTGCCATTCACATAGTAAAACCCGTTTTCCGCCTGTTTCAGTTGTAAAGGACGGTCTAAAGTCAGGGAATTGCTGACGCCGCTGCGATCGCGTTCGGGCGCAACCACCCTGACATTGGCAAATTCTGCGCACACTCTTGCCAAAACAGCCAAACCAGGCGCAAGATAACCATCGTCGTTTGAGATTAATATGTTCATGTGACAATATTGTGTCTATCGGTAAGATGGGCGGTATTGTACTGGTTTGCTTGAGCGATTGTCCATGAATCGGCAACGTTTGGGCGGAAAGGATAATAATGAAACATTATGAGTTAGACCCCAAAGCTTTATTGGGCGGCGTGATTGCTTCAGACGGCAATCAGGAGATTGTTCAGCTTTCACTGCAGAAGGATAATGAAATTCCGGCATATGAGGCGGATGCGATTATTTTGCTTTTGGTTTTAAACGGCAAAGCCGAAATCAAAACGGTGGGCGAAGTTTTGCAAACCGAAGGCTTGCAAGTTATCCGTCTTGAGCCGATGGAAGCGCACAGCATTCGCGCGTTGGCCGATAACACCAATATTTTGGTTATCAAACAATTGATTCACGAAACCGGTCTCAGCAAACGTTTGAGATTTGGAAGTTGCTGTCTGTAATGCAATAAAGGCCGTCTGAAAAGTTTCAGACGGCCTTTTTAAAATCAACTAGATTTATTTCAAACCTTTTTTCACCAAGTCTTCATAACCGCCATGGTTAGTTACGTTGGTGTAGCCGGCTTTTTTCAGCTCAGTCAGCGCGGCTTCTGCACGGCGGCCGCTGCGGCAGTAGAGGTTTACCGGTGCGTTTTTATCCGGGCTGACGGATTTGATGCGGTCAACGATTTGGTCATGCGGAATATTGAGCGCACCTTGCAAATGGCCTTCTTTAAATTCTTCGGCAGAGCGGACATCAATCCAAACGCCTTTTGCTTTTGCAGGCTGTGCCGCAATTTTTTCAACTTTAGGCATAGAGGCAGCGGAAGTGGCCAAAGGAGTGGCAACAGCGGCGGCAAAAAGTACGGCGGTCAGCAGTTTCTTCATGGTTCAATCTCCTATTAGACAGAAAACAATATGATAACTTTATCAGTTTAGCATTTCATCAGGCCGTCTGAAAGGGGAGTCGGCTTTCAGACGGCCTGATTTTACAAACCGATTAGCGTTGGGTTTCTACTGCTTCCAAAGCGCGTAAAGCGTAGGTATAAGCGGCACCAGCGTTCAGGGCGATAGCAGTGGCCAATGCACCGGCGATTTCGCTTTCGGTTGCACCTGCTTTGGCTGCGGCGGCTGCATGCACGCTGATGCAGCTTTCGCAACGCGTGGTAATGGCAACGGCAATGGCGATCAGTTCGCGTGTTTTGGCATCCAGTGCTTCGGCAGCGGCTGCTTGATCCAGTGCGCCGTAGGCTTGCAGCATTTTAGGATGGTTTTTACCCAGTTCGCCGAATGCTTTTTTTACCAAGGCGGTATGTTCAGGCCAGTCTTTAAACATGATATGTCCTTTCTTAAGGTGAGTGGATAAGATAAAAAATCCTATCCGTTTGTGTTTGGTGTGTGTATTATTGCAATAATTGGAAGATTTAAATCGTCAAAACATCTCATTTATTGGTAAAAAACACTATGGATATTTTGGATAGGCTGGTCGAATTGGCGCAGGTAAGAGGCAGCGTGGATGTTCAATGTCTGTTTCAGGGGGAGTGGTATGTACGGCATGAATCAAAGCGTGCGCATGGTTTGGTTCATATCGTAACTGCAGGTTCGGGTTATATCCGAATTGATGGGGAGCAAGAGGCCAGGCTGCTGAGTGCGGGGGATGTCATTTTTTTTCCGCGCAGCGTAGGGCATACTTTGAGCAGCGACAGTAGTTGTGAAAATCTCGGCGTCAGCGTGCTAACGAGTGAAAAAGGCGCATTTAAAGTCAAGCAGAGTCATGCAGGAGGCGATGCGGCTTTGCATCTTTTCTGCGCGCGGTTTGAATATGAAGCGCAGGCGGATATTATGGCGGGACTACCTGATACGGTTTTACTGAATATCAACCATCCTTCTTTACAGTATTTGGTGGCATTGTTGCAATATGAGAGCGGTCAAGCTTTGTCCGGCTCGGTAGCGGTTGTGAACGCATTGGCTTCGGTGTTGCTGGTATTTCTACTTCGAGCCAGCCTGGAGAAAAATGGGGAAGCGCAATTAAGCGGTTTGCTGAATGGTTGGCAGGACAAACGCCTGCGGAATCTGCTTCAGGCAGTAGTGGATAAGCCGGAAGAGGAATGGAATATCGAGAAAATGACCGCGATTGCCAACTTATCTCGCGCCCAGTTGATGCGGGTATTTAAGCAGCAGACGGGCACAAGCCCGCACGCCTTTGTTAACAGTATTCGCTTGCAACAGGGGGCATTATTATTGAAACAGACGGCGGATTCGGTTTTATCGGTTGCGCTCTCGGTCGGTTTTCAATCGGAAACGCATTTTGGCAAGGCATTTAAAAAGCAATATGGGATATCGCCGGGGCAATATCGTAAGAATGATCGCGCTGATGAAGCAGCAGTACAAGCGGAAGAGATGCCGATTTACTTTATTTGAACAGATGATAAAAGGCCGTCTGAAAGTGTAAAAATGAAATCTAGGATTTCTAAAACACTTTTCAGACGGCCTTAATTTTAAAATGCGTCAATCAAACAGAATCAGTCCAGTTTTTTGAAATGACGGCGACGTTCCAATTCGCTCAGGTAGCGTTTACGCAGGCGGATGGATTGTGGCGTGATTTCAACCAGTTCGTCATCGTCGATGAACTCAACTGCGCCTTCCAAAGTCAATTTGATCGGCGTAGTCAGGCGCACGGCTTCATCTGTACCGCTGGCGCGGACGTTGGTCAGTTTTTTACCTTTCAGAGGGTTTACCACCAAGTCGTTGTCGCGGCTGTGAATACCGATAATCATGCCTTCGTAGACTTTGTCGTTTGGAGAAACGAACATACGGCCGCGGTCTTCCAAGTTCCACAGGGCGTAAGCAACGGCTTCACCTTGCTCTTGAGAAACCAGTACGCCGTTGTGACGGCCGGGCATATCAGGTTTAACCGGAGCATAGTCGTCAAAAACGTGGCTCATCAAGCCGGTACCGCGGGTCAAAGTCAGGAATTCGCCTTGGAAACCGATCAGACCGCGTGCAGGAATGTGGTACTCCAGGCGGGTACGGCCATTGCCGTCGCTTTCCATATTGGTCAATTCGCCACGGCGACGGCCAAGCTCTTCCATAACGGCGCCTTGGTTGTCATCAGGTACGTCCACGGTCAGGTTTTCGTAAGGCTCGCATTTTTGACCGTTGATTTCACGGAATACCACGCGCGGTTTGCCGACTGCCAATTCAAAGCCTTCACGGCGCATGTTTTCCAACAAAATGGTCAAGTGCAATTCGCCGCGGCCGGAAACGCGGAATACATCAGCGTCGGCAGTATCTTCAACACGCAGGGCAACGTTGGTCAGCAATTCTTTTTGCAGGCGGTCGCGGATTTGGCGGGAAGTCACGAATTTGCCTTCAGTACCGGCCAAAGGAGAGGTATTGACCATAAAGTCCATGGTTAGGGTCGGCTCGTCCACGCTCAACATAGGCAAGCCTTTAGGATTGTCTTTGTCGGTAATGGTTACGCCGATACCGATGTCTTCGATACCGGAAATAATCACGATATCGCCGGCTTCAGCTTCTTCCAAAGGTACACGTTCCAAGCCTTGGAAGCCCAACAGCTGGTTGATGCGGCCTTGGGCGACTTGTTCTTCATGATTCATGACGGCAACGACTTGGCCGGGTTTGATGCGGCCGTTCAGGATGCGGCCGATACCGAGGCGGCCGGTGTAGTTGTCGTAGTCCAGTTGGGAAATTTGCAGTTGCAGCGTTTCGTCCGCGCTGCCGCTTGGTGCAGGCGTGTGTTTCAAAATGGTCTCGAACAGAGGACGCATATCGCTGCTCTCGTCGTTCTCATCCAGTTTGGCAAAGCCGGACAGGCCGGAAGCATAGACGATAGGGAAGTCCAATTGTTCGTCAGTTGCGCCCAAGTTGTCGAACAATTCGAATGTTTGGTCGATAACCCAGCTTGGACGGGCAGACGGTTTGTCGATTTTGTTGATGACAACGATAGGTTTCAGACCCAAAGCCAAGGCTTTTTTGGTCACGAAACGGGTTTGCGGCATAGGGCCTTCTTGTGCGTCAACCAACAGTACGACGCAGTCAACCATGCCCAATACACGTTCCACTTCGCCACCAAAATCGGCGTGTCCCGGGGTATCTACGATGTTGATGTGGTAGCCTTCGTATTCGATGGCGGTATTTTTAGCGAGAATGGTAATGCCGCGCTCTTTTTCAAGATCGTTGCTGTCCATGACGCGTTCTTCTACTTGCTGGTTGGAACGGAATGTACCGGACTGACGCAGCAATTGGTCAACTAATGTGGTTTTGCCATGGTCGACGTGGGCGATGATGGCAATATTGCGGATTTGTTTCATGATGATTTATGTGTTTCAGCTAGGTGCTTAAAAAAAAGATAACTGGTAATTATAGCACGATTCCTAAATGTTGACGGAGTAGAAGATTCAAAAAAATGAGGCAAAAGCAGTTGAGAATAATTCATAATTAAATTTGATTGATTTTGTTGGATTATTTGCTTTTATTTATGGTTAACGAATGTAAATGTTTTTGAATAATGCAATGGATTCTTAATATTAATGTCAAAAAATTGTTATTAAAAACAGGGGATTAATTTTTCAGACGGCCTTTTAGGCAGGTTAAATTTTTTGATAATTGTTTGTATTTTAAATAGAAAATTTGTCAAAAGTGCTACTTGTGCATACAATTACCTCATTCCATAACAACACACGAATCTTCATTCGTGATTATCAACTTTTAAAAGAAAGAGAAAGAATTATGCAAGGCAACCAAGCAGTTATTGATTACATGAACGAATTATTGTCTGGTGAGTTGGCTGCTCGCGACCAATATTTTATCCACTCTCGCCTGTACTCTGAATGGGGTTACACCAAACTGTTTGAACGTTTGAACCACGAGATGGAAGAAGAAACCACTCACGCCGAAGACTTCATCCGTCGTATCCTGATGTTGGGCGGTACGCCTAAAATGACCCGTACCGAACTGAACATCGGTACTGACGTAATCTCTTGCCTGAAAGCAGATTTGAACACTGAATACGAAGTACGCGATGCGCTGAAAAAAGGCATCAAGTTGTGCGAAGAAGCTCAAGACTACGTTACCCGCGATTTGATGATTGCCCAACTGAAAGACACTGAAGAAGATCACGCTCACTGGTTGGAACAACAACTGCGTCTGATCGAATTGGTCGGCGAAGGCAACTACTACCAAAGCCAACTGTAATCTAGCGTATAACGTATAAGGAGCTGAATATGAAAGGTAATATCTCAGTTATTCGCGAGCTGAACAAAAACTTAGGTTTGTTGCTGATTACCATTAACCAATACTTCCTGCATGCCCGTATTTTGAAAAACTGGGGCTTTGAAGAATTGGGCGAACACTTCTTCAAACAATCCATCCGCGAAATGAAATCCGCAGACGATTTAATCGAGCGTATTTTGTTCTTGGAAGGCCTGCCTAATCTGCAAGAATTGGGCAAACTGTTGATCGGTGAATCTACCGAAGAAATCATTGCCTGCGATCTGAAAAAAGAGTATGAAAAACATGATGCTCTGGTTGCAGCCATCACTCTTGCAGAAGAGCAACAAGACTACGTCAGCCGTGATTTGTTGGAAAAACAAAAAGACATCAACGAAGAACATATCGACTGGCTTGAAACTCAGCAGGAATTGATTGGCAAAGTCGGTTTGCCAAACTACCTGCAAACAGCGGCGCAAGAGGACTAAAACACAAACCACTGCCAAATATAGCAGTCCCTGCTCCCATCGACGGCATATCTTTACGGATATGCCGTTTTCTTTTATGGAAATGCTTAAAGGCTGTCTGAATGTTCAGACGGCCTTGATTTTATATTGCTTTCAAACGGTATAGATAAGTAGTTTCCTTGTTTCTGGCAAACGCCAAAGGATCAGATTCATCTATTGCTTTTTTGTGTTGCGGTTTGGTTTTCAAAATATCGACTACATTGAGCGAGGCCGTCTGAAAGCATTGGTTTAGAAAGTCTTTATCTCGCAAATGCAAGTGTTCTGCCAAGTCGGAAATAATCAGCCAGGCTTCGCCGTTTGGATTTAAGTGCTTGCGTACGCCGTTGAGGAATGCAGTCAGCATGGCATGATTGGGGTCGTAAAGGGCGGTCTCAATGGCGGAGGTCGGTTTTGCCGGCAGCCAAGGCGGATTGCAGACGATAAGGTCGGCGCAGCTTTCGGGAAATAAATCAATCGATTGAATGCTGACAGCTTTATCTAAGCCTAGGCGTTCGAGGTTTGCTGTGGCGCAGCCTATTGCTTTTGGGTTGGTGTCTGTAGCAATGATGTCGGGTACGCCTCGCTTGGCCAAAATGGCGGCAATAACGCCTGAGCCGGTGCCGATGTCAAAGGCCGTCTGAATATGGGGAGCGAGTGGTGCTTGGGCGATTAAATCCAAATATTCGCCACGCAGTGGAGAGAATACGCCGAAAGGAACATGGATTTTTCCATCAAGCTGAGGAATGTCTATGCCTTTTTTGTGCCATTCGTGTGCGCCGATAAAACCCAATAATTGATTCAGCGGCAAAAGAAACGGTTTGTCGTTTGGTGTGTCGTAAACATCGCGAAGGGCGGAGTAGATGTCGGGTGCGCGTGCATTGTCCAGTTGAAAATTCGGTTGGATTTCAACGGCAAGCATATTGAGCAAACGACTTTGCTGAGCTTGTTTCATACGGTGGGCGTGGAAGGCCGTCTGAATATCGGCAGGTGCGCCTTTCTTTTTTTCAGACGGCCTGCGGATACGTTTTTTCATTGCAGATAAGACTTGCTTGGCATTGTGAAAATCGCCAGTCCAAACAGTTGCAGTTTGTGCGTGGGCATTTTTTAAAATTTCTGCTGCACCTGCTTCTTGAATGTAAACCGCCTGCTTGGGCGGCTTTTGTGTACTTTCGTTGCGCCATTCGATGTCGGAGCGGTTGGTAGGGATGGTATGGGGCATAATGCGCTTCAAATCGAGGAAATAGGGGATTAGTTTACTATATTTAGGATGGGTTCGGTTTGAGATGGGCTTTTAATAGTCTGAATTAGACAAAATGTATAAAAATTTCTCAAGTTTTAAAATTTAAGCTAATATTTTTATAAAAACAGATTGTCGTTTTGTCTAAAATGAGTATAATGCAAAACCAGAATACAATAATCTTAATCAGATTTGGACAAGGAACATCATGCAATTAGACATTGACCGTTTGGTTGCCTATTTTGGTGGCGTAAACGCGCTGGCCGAAGCCCTGAAACAGCACGACCCGGAAAATGCTGCAACGACGGCGGCTATCTATAAATGGCGTACACGCGGTTCCCTGCCTTTGGCTCAGTTGCAAAAACTGACCGCTTTGGCGGAAGTGCAAGGCAGACCGCTTGATTTGAATGCTTTTTTACAAAAAAACGAATCTCTGGAGAGAACAGAAATGACACAAACCAACCGCGTTATCATTTTCGATACCACCATGCGCGACGGCGAGCAGTCGCCCGGTGCATCCATGACTAAAGAGGAGAAAATCCGTATTGCCCGCCAGTTGGAAAAGATGGGTGTTGATGTGATTGAGGCAGGTTTTGCAGCAGCCAGTCCGGGCGATTTTGAATCGGTTAATGCGATTGCCAAAATCATTACCAAATCTACAGTTTGCTCATTGGCGCGTGCCGTTGAAAACGATGTGCGCAAAGCAGGCGAAGCTGTTTCCCCTGCTCCGAATAAACGTATTCACACTTTTATCGCCACCAGCCCCATCCACATGGAGCACAAACTGAAAATGAAGCCGCAGCAGGTCATCGATGCGGCGGTCAAAGCGGTGAAAATTGCCAAAGAATATACTGACGATGTGGAATTTTCTGCCGAAGACGCAGTGCGTTCTGATTTGGACTTCCTCGCCAAAATCTTTACGGCGGTTATCGAGGCAGGCGCAACCACCATCAATATTCCCGATACTGTCGGCTACTCAATCCCTTCCGTATGGTACGAGCGTATCAGCAACATCATCAAAAGCGTGCCCAACGGCGACAAAGTAGTCTGGTCGACCCACTGCCACAACGACTTGGGTATGGCGGTTGCCAACTCGCTGGCCGCTGTTCAGGCAGGCGTGCGTCAGGTGGAATGTACCATCAACGGCTTGGGCGAACGCGCGGGCAATGCCAGCCTTGAAGAAATCGTGATGGCGTTGAAAGTGCGCCATGATTTGTTCGGCTTGGAAACCGGCATTGATACCACGCAAATCGTGCCGGTATCCAAACTTGTGTCCACCATTACCGGCTATCCGATTCAGCCAAATAAAGCAGTAGTTGGTGCAAATGCCTTTGCACACGAATCAGGCATTCATCAGGATGGCGTGTTGAAACACCCTGAAACCTATGAAATCATGACTGCCGAATCAGTCGGCTGGTCAACCAACCGCCTGACTTTGGGTAAACTCTCCGGCCGTAATGCTTTCAAAACCAAGCTGGCAGATTTGGGTATCGAATTGGAAAGTGAAGAGGCGTTGAATGCGGCATTTGCACGCTTCAAAGAGCTGGCGGATAAGAAGCGCGAAATCTTTGATGAAGACCTGCACGCTTTGGTGTCTGACGAAATGGGCAATATGAATACCGAAAGCTACAAATTCATTTCCCAAAAAATCAGCACTGAAACCGGCGAAGAGCCGCGCGCCGATATTGTGTTCAGTATTCGCGGTGAAGAAAAACACGCTTCCGCTAGCGGCTCGGGCCCTGTTGATGCCATCTTCAAAGCCATTGAAAGCGTAGCACAAAGTGGCGCAACCTTGCAGATTTACTCTGTCAATGCGGTAACTCAAGGTACAGAAAGCCAAGGCGAAACTTCTGTCCGCTTGCAACGTGGCGATCGTGTGGTCAATGGTCAAGGCGCAGATACCGACGTGTTGGTGGCGACTGCCAAGGCTTATCTGTCTGCACTGAGCAAATTGGAATTCGGTCAAGCTAAGCCTAAAGCGCAAGGCAGCGGCATGATTTGATTTATTGAAAAAGTAAAGGCCGTCTGAAATCGTAGTGATACGTTTCAGACGGCCTTTTTTATTTGGTTAAAAAATAGTTTGTTTATTGAAGTTTAAGCAGTCGGTCTTGTTCGACAGACAATACGCCGTTTACTTTTTTGAAATAGGCAATGGCATCTTGAATATTGGTTTTGGCTGATGGACGAATGGCAATGCCGTGCAGGTTTTTGTATTCGTAAATCAAACTTGCACCGGAGGTTTTCACTGCTTTTAGCAATGGCGCGGAACCGGTTTGGGCATCATAGAAGATAATCAGGTTTCCGGTTGTATCTTGGGCTTGCTGTTGAGATGGAATGGCGGTTGATTGAGTAGGAGTACTTGGGCTTTGGCAGGCGCAAAGCAGGGTGGAGAGTAGGATGAATGCTAGGGTTTTCATGGCATTAATTCAATTTGATAAAAGACTAAGGCCGTCTGAACAATCGTAAAACGAAATCAAAGTTTCCCTTTACAACGTTCAGACGGCCTTTGTCAGTTATGCTTCAGGCAATTTCATGGCAAGAACGGTTTGTTCTTGTTTGGCACGGAAAGCGGCCAATTTTTCAGCCAATTCAGGATTTTCATTGGCCAAAAGTGAAATGGCAAACAGCGCTGCATTGGCCGCTCCTGCTTCGCCAATGGCAAATGTGGCAACAGGAACGCCTTTGGGCATTTGCACAATCGAAAGCAGGGAGTCTTCGCCGCGCAGATATTTGCTGGGAACGGGAACGCCCAAGACGGGAACCGTGGTTTTGGCTGCAACCATGCCTGGCAAATGCGCTGCGCCGCCTGCGCCGGCAATGATGGCTTTGATGCCGCGTTCGCGTGCGGTTTCGGCGTATTCAAACATCAAATCAGGCGTACGGTGTGCAGAGACGACACGCGCTTCGTATTCAACGCCGAATTCTTTGAGAAATTGTGCTGCCTGCTGCATCACCGGCCAATCGCTGTTGCTGCCCATAATAATGCCGACTTGGATCATGAGGAGTTCCTTTTGCTTGAATGGATTAAGGGTAAAAATATTCAGACGGCCTTGGGGATGACAAGGCCGTCTGAACGTTTATCTTTGTTTAAGGCTGATGGAAGCGCGTTTTGCCGCCTCGCTGTTGGGGAAGCTTTGTATCAGTTTGCGCCATGTGCTGCGGGCGATGTCTTTTTGTTGCAGCTTGTATTGGCACTGGCCGATGCTGTACATGGCATCGGGAGCTTGCGGGCTGTTGCGGAATCGGTTGGCGTAGCGGTTGCCGATTTCGATAACGGATTCGCAGTTGCCCAAACGCTGTTGGCTTTGCAGAAGTAGATACATATTGCGGCGGGCAATTTCGCTGCCGTTGCCGCCGTCGGCTTCTTTCAAAATGGCTACTGCAGCGGAGAAATTATTGCGCTGATAGTATTTTTGTGCCTGGTTATAAAGGCGCAGCTCGTTTTGTGCGGCTGAGTCTGTTTCAGACGGCACGCCGCCACCATTGGCCAAATAGTTCATTTTCAGCTTGCGGTCGTCCAATCGCTGGGCTTTGGGTTTGGGAGCCAAAGGGGTTGGGCGTTTGATGGTTCGCTGTTGTTCCAATGTGTGCAGGCGTTGATTTAATTCTTCAACCTTGCGTTCCAGTCGGGCGATTTGTATGCCCAAGTGGTCAATCTGGGTTTGTTCGTCCAAGCGCGGATAGGGAATATTTTTTTCAGGCAAAGGCTCGCGCGGAATATCCGGCAGGACAAAGTTGGCATTGTCGGCAGGTTTAGGAGGATGGGAAACGGCACATGATGCGGCCAATAGAGTAAGCGGCAAAAGAAATAGGGAATGTGATAATGTTTTCATCGGATTGTGTCGTTTTATTTTTTTAGTAGTAATGTCAAACCGTCGCCGATAGGCAGGGTAATGGGAATAATGCGTGTATCGTGCGGCAGATTTTGGTTGAAATGGCGCAGGATATCCAAGCTGGGCGGGTCATTTTCGGCAGCTTCATTCATGACGCGCCCACCCAATAAGATATTGTCGATGGCAATCACGCCGCCACTCCGTACCAGTTGCAAACAACGTTCGAAATATTTTGGCGTAGGCGGTTTGTCGGCATCGATAAGTGCCAAGTCGTAGCTTTCCGATTCGCCTTGCGCAATCAAATCGTCCAAAGTCAGCAAAGCCGGTTGCAGATGAAGCGAGATTTTATGCGCTACGCCTGCTGCCTGCCATGTTTCGCGGGCAATATCGGTAAAGGTTACATTAATGTCGCAAGCCGTGATTTTGCCGTCTTCGGGGAGGGCAAGCGCCATGGCGGTGCTGCTGTAACCGGTAAAGACGCCAACTTCCAAATATTTTTTGGCATTCAATAATTTGGCCAACCACACCAACATGGCTGCCTGCTCTTGGGCGATGGCCATCTTCCCCAGACGATGTGATTGGGTACGCCTACGCAATGCGGTCAAAACGGGATGTTCGGATTGGCCGATGCTGTTGAGGTACTGCTGTAACGCCGGATCGGTATTGTGCGTGTTGGTCGTCATGCCGATACGGGTTAGTCTTGATAGTAGGTGTAAGGTTTTTTGTTGACTTTGGCCGCTTCAAATTCAGCCTGTTCGGCCGGATTAAGGGTTACATCCCACAGCAAATGGCGGTTTTCGAGGCGTTGCGCTTCCATTTCGGGGTTGTCTTCCATGAGTTTGTCGAGGAATTGGGTAGCTTCGGATTTGTAGTGGTACATGATGTTCTGCCTGAATCGTTGTCAGACTGTCATTATAGCCGATATTTTTTGCCAATACGCTAATTAATCGAACTTCCATAAGGTATAATGGCACGTCTTTTTTAGGCCGTCTGAAGCCTTTGCTCAATGTTTTGTTCCTTCTGCGGCAGAATATTGTGCAAAGGCTTAAGCCAGACAAGTTTCAGACGGCCTTTTTTATTGTGAAAAGAGCTGCTTATGTTAAAAAAATGGCTGCATAAAGTGTTGCCTAAAAAACACGTCAAATCATTGCCCGAAAAGGAAATTATCCCGCTTGAGCAACACGGTATCCGTGCGGATATGTTGAGCTTTGCCGCGGAGAAAATTGCCAAACGCCTGCATGAAGCCGGTTTTCAGGCTTATGTTGTGGGTGGTGCCGTTCGGGATTTGTTGCTCGGGGTCGAGCCCAAAGACTTTGATATTGCAACCGATGCCACGCCGGAGCAAATCCGTAAAGTATTCCGCCGCAGCCGCATTATCGGCCGACGCTTCCAAATCGTTCATGTGATGATTGGCCCTGAAACCATTGAAGTGACGACGTTCCGCGGTGGCGATAAGGTTCAGCAAAATGCGCAAGGCCGTATTATGAAGGACAATACTTACGGCAGCATTGAAGAAGATGCCATGCGCCGCGACTTTACTTGCAATGCGCTGTATTACGACCCGATTAAAGAGGAGATTTGGGATTTCCATCAGGGCGTGGCTGATGTTGCCGATAAAAAATTGGTGATGATAGGCGATCCTGCCGAACGCTATCAGGAAGATCCTGTCCGTATTCTTCGAGCCGTCCGTTTATCGGGTAAATTGGGTTTTGAAGTAGAAGAGCAAACTGCTTTGCCGATTGCTGAATATGCAGGCCGTCTGAAAAATGAGCCGGTTGCCCGTTTATTTGATGAAATTCTGAAAATCCTGTTTTTCGGTTATTCCCGTGCCTGTTTGAAACGGCTAAACGAGTTGGGTATTCCTGAAGGCATCCATCCGCTTTTAGATGCCTTGAAAACTGCTGAAGCGGCCGACAAACGTATGATTATGTTGGCCTTGAAAAATACCGACGAGCGTATCCGTGCGGATAAGTCCGTTTCCGTCGGTTTCGTATTGGCGGCAGTATTGTGGCCGACACTAAATGCTATGTGGCAACGAAATCTGAGCAATGGACAAAAACCTGTCCCTGCATTGATGGATGCGATGAACACCATGCGGGATACGGTGGAAAAAGGTTGGGGCGTACCGCAACGATTTTCTGCAACTATGCGTGAAATTTGGCAATTTCAGCCGCAATTTGACAATATGCGCGGTGCACGCCCGTATCGCCTGCTATCACAAGCCCGTTTCCGAGCCGCTTATGATTTCCTGATTTTGCGTAGTGAGGTTGGCGAGGTTGATAAAGAGATGGCTTCTTGGTGGACAACTTTCCAACATGCTGATGAGGAAACCCGTCAGCAAATGACTGCGGCCAATGATCACAAACGTCAGAAACAAAGTGGATCAACCGATGGCAAACCTAAACGTCGCCGCCGTCGTCCGAAAAAGAAAACCACTGAGGCCGAATAAATTATCAAATAAATTTAAGGCCGTCTGAAGCGATTAAATCTTTTGAGATTTGGGCCTTTTTGTATTGCAATAAAAAACCGCAGGCTTTTTAACCTGCGGTTTGCTTTTATGATTTGTTTTCTTCGCTATCGAGGAAGCTGCGGAGACGGTCGCTGCGGGTAGGGTGGCGCAGCTTGCGCAGGGCTTTGGCTTCGATTTGACGGATACGTTCACGGGTTACGTCAAATTGTTTGCCGACTTCTTCGAGCGTGTGGTCGGTATTCATATCGATACCGAAACGCATGCGTAACACTTTGGCTTCGCGCGGTGTCAGGCTTTCGAGGATTTCTTTGGTTACTTCGTGCAGGCTGGTGTACATCGCAGCTTCTGCCGGAGCAACGTTGTTTGCATCCTCGATGAAGTCGCCCAAGTGCGAGTCGTCGTCATCGCCAATCGGTGTTTCCATGGAAATCGGCTCTTTGGCGATTTTCATGATTTTGCGGATTTTGTCTTCCGGCATTTCCATCAGCTCGGCCAGTTTGGCGGAATCAGGCTCTTCACCGGTTTCTTGCAGGTATTGGCGCGAGATACGGTTCATTTTGTTGATGGTTTCAATCATGTGAACCGGAATACGGATCGTACGCGCTTGGTCGGCGATGGAACGGGTAATCGCTTGGCGGATCCACCATGTGGCGTAAGTCGAGAACTTGTAGCCGCGACGGTATTCGAATTTGTCCACCGCTTTCATCAGACCGATATTGCCCTCTTGAATCAAATCAAGGAACTGCAAGCCGCGGTTGGTGTATTTTTTGGCAATGGAAATAACCAAACGCAAGTTGGCCTGAATCATTTCCTGTTTGGCTGCTGAGGTTTCTTTCTCGCTCAACACCATGTTTTTGTTGATTTCTTTCAACTCTTCGATGGAAATTCGGGTTTCGGCTTCCATATTTGCCAGCTCGGTTTGTTTTTCGAGGATGGCGTGGCGGAAACGATCCAATGCGTTTGCCCATACACGGCCTTTGGCTACTTCTTCTTCTACCCATTTCAAATCGGTAATGGCTGGTAGGAAGTTTTTGATGAAGTAGTCGCGTTCCATGCGGACGCGGTCGATACAGATGTCGCGGATTTCGCGTTCGAGTTTGCGGATGTTTTCAACGCGGCTGCGCAGGTTGCTGCTCAGGTTTTCGATTTGACGTGTGGCAAAACGGACTTCCAACAGTTTGTTGGCAATGGCATCTCGGTGTTTCAGGTAGTTGGCGTGTTGGCTGCCGTGTTTTTCCAACTGCTTGATCATTTTGCCGTATTCGCTCTCGATAAAGGCGAAGTGTTCCAAAACTTTTTGTTTCAGTTCGGCCAAATGGGCGGCGGATATGGCTTCAGAGTCGCCGCCGGAGTCGTCTTCATCTTCCTCGTCGCCATCTTCATCATCGCTATCGGTTTCGCCTTCTTCGTCATCTGGTTTGGCATTTTCCAAATGACCCAAGCCCAATTCGTTCAACAAGACTTCATTAGGGTCGATGATGGCTTCAACCACTTCATCAACACGGATTTCGTCGTTGCGGACTTGTTCGATCAACGCCAGAATTTCGGCAATCGATCCTGGGCAGGCGGAGATTGCCTGTACCATGTTTTTCAGTGCATTTTCGATTTTTTTGGCGATGATGATTTCGTCTTCACGCGTCAACAGATCGACTTGCCCCATTTCACGCATATACATACGCACAGGGTCGGTTGTGCGGCCGAATTCTGAATCTGCGCTGGAGAGTGCTGCTTCGGCTTCTTCAACGGCATCGTCGTCAGTCATGGCGGCGGCGTTGTCGCTCAAGAGGATGTCTTCAGCATCTGGGGCTTGCTCGGTTACTTGGATACCCAAGCCGGAAATCATGCTGACGATGTTGTCGATTTGCTCGGCGTCGGACATATCGTCGGGCAGGGCGTCGTTAATTTCGGAATAAGTGATGTAGCCGCGTTCTTTACCCATAAT
The DNA here is from genome assembly GCF_001837185.1 of Neisseria sp. HMSC064D07. Lineage (NCBI taxonomy): Bacteria > Pseudomonadati > Pseudomonadota > Betaproteobacteria > Neisseriales > Neisseriaceae > Neisseria > Neisseria sp. HMSC064D07. The sequence goes on from NZ_KV831707.1 coordinate 258,249, forward strand.
AATGAGTTGACGCAGACGGGCGCGCTGCTCTTCGATACTCAAGGGACGGTTGTCATCTTGGTCTTGGTATTCTTCGTAGTTTTGATTTTTAGACATGGATTGCTCTCTAGGTTGATAGGATGCCGACGGTTTACGGTGATGTGGCCGTACCTGAAGGCGGAGCAGAGCTTTTTGTTGTGAAATCAGATTTCACTTTAATACTCTGAGGCCGTCTGAAAATATTACGGATGGAGTGTTCTGCGTGTCATGTTTCGCAGCGTGTGTTTAGATTGTTCAGACGGCCTGAGGGGTTAGTTTTGCTTTGCCGTCAAAAGCGACAGCAATAGTCTTTTTTCATTTTCGGTCAAACCAGTTTGAATACTTTTTTGCTTTAAAGTTTCGATTTGACTGTATTTTAATTCATTTAACAACTTTTTCATGCCGATTTGGAAACTTTCGCAATCTTCTTCGTTATCCCCTTCCATTTCTTCAGAATGAAGGGTCGATAAAAAGATTTGATTGACGGTTTCCTCATAGGGTGAGCCGCGCATATATTCAAGCACTTGTGCAGTTGCAGGAGTCGTATCGTGATGCTTGATTGTTTCGGCCAAATTGGCAAGGCAGGCGAAGTCGCCACTTAAAGCCAGATAATCGGGCAGGTCTATATATGAAGCCCAAGCCGGATTTATCAAGAGGCTGCGTATCTGTCTTTGAACCAGCGTCAGCATGGTTGGCTGTTTGACAGAAATAGGCGGCAGTTTGTAACTTTTTTGTTTGACGTGCCGCTTTGGCGCTTCTTGCCCGAGTAACTGGGCGAGATTGTCTGGGTCAATACCTACCAGCTCGCTGAGTTTTTGTTTCAGAAGATAGCCTAATGCCGGCGCGGCAATCTGAGCCAAAAGCGGAGAACTGGTTTTGACCAATTCTGCTTTGCCTTCTTGTGTATTGAGGTTGAGGCCGTCTGAAAGATGTTCCCAAAAGTATTCCGATAGGGGCTTGCTTTGGTTTAACAAGGCATCTTCAAATTGAGCCTTGCCATAGGCACGGATATAGCTGTCCGGATCGTGTTCTTCGGGTAGGAAGAGAAAATGCAGCGATTTATCGTCTTTTAATTGCGGTAACGCATTTTCCAGCGCGCGCCAAGCCGCTTTACGTCCCGCACTGTCGCCATCAAAACAAAAATAAATACTGTCTGCCTGACGCATCAGAATTTTGATGTGTTCCGCCGTAGTTGCCGTACCCAAAGCCGCTACGCCGTAGCCGACGCCGAACTGCGCCAATGCGACCACGTCCATGTAGCCTTCGACCACCAAAATCCGTCCTGCCTCTTTTACGGCAGCACGCCCTTCATATAGCCCGTAAAGGTTTTTACCTTTGTCAAACAAAGGCGTATCGGGAGAGTTGAGGTATTTGGGTTTTGAGTCGTCCAATACGCGGCCACCAAATCCGATAACCTGCCCACGCGGATTACGGATAGGGAACATAACACGATGGCGAAAGCGGTCGTAATGTTTGCCTTCGTTATCAATGACCATGCCCGTATCCACCAACGCAGTATTCGGATAGGGTTGGAATACTTGTGCCAAAGGTTGCCAACCGTCAGGTGCATAGCCCAAACCATAATGCGCGATGACTTCCGCACTCAAGCCGCGTTTATCCAAATAGGCCTTCGCAGCAGGATTAAATTTCAACTGTTGCGCATAAAAATCTGCTGCCGCTGCTGTCGTTTCTTCCAAAGTCTGTTGTTTTTTCTTACGTTCGGCACGGATTTCGGGGTTGTCTTCCTGCCCACGAACTTTAGGTACCGTCATGCCGACGCGATCAGCCAAAAACTGCACCGCCTCCGGAAACGACAGCCCCTGATGTTCCATCACAAAACCAATCGCTGAACCATGAGCCCCGCAACTGAAGCAATGGTAAAACTGTTTGGTCGGGCTGACTGAAAACGACGGCGTCTTTTCCTTGTGAAACGGACAGCAGGCCATATAGTTTGCCCCGCCTTTCTTCAGCGGAACCTGTTCGTCGATAATATCGACAATATCGACTTTGGACAAAAGCTCGTCAATGAAATCAGATGGAATCATGGTTCGGCAGAAGAGGGTGGACGGAAAACATTTCAGACGGCCTTATAAACAGACAAAGGCCGTCTGAAAATGGAATTTCGAATGAGGGTTGAAATGAGTTTTGTATTATAGCAAATTGTTGTAATACATGTGTCCTATCCTTTTTAGGTAGAGTATTAATAATCGTATTTCATTCATTATTAAGATGGATATGATGTTGCTAAAGCAAAGGCCGTCTGTAAGATATTCAGATGGCCTTTGCTGTTGGTTTATTTTTCTATTTAGTTGCACTTTGATGGTATGAATATGATAATGAACGTATATCCTCGGTTTTAGAAAGGTCGTTTCTCATGAAAGATTTTGCCCGTTTGCTCAATCATCCCGATATTTCCTTTTCTCCGATTCCAGATGCCATTAGAGTTGATAACCCTGCAACAGGTGAGGCTTTGGCGTTTGTCCGTAAGACTGGTTCAGACGGCCTAAAGCTTTTGATTCAAAAGGCTGAAGCAGCACAAAAATTATGGGCGGCAAAAACTGCGTTGGAGCGTGCCGATGTGTTGTGGCGTTGGTATTTTTTGATTAAGGAAAACAAAGAAAAACTGGCGCGGATCATGACGATGGAGCAGGGCAAAAGTCTGGCTGAGGCGCGTGGCGAGATTGATTATGCGGCTTCGTTTGTGCGCTGGTTTGCGGAAGAGGCGCGGCGGATTGACGGCGATGTATTGACGAGTGTGAAAGCATCGCAAAAACTGGTTGTATTGAAACAGCCTGTCGGCGTTACCGCTGCGATTACGCCGTGGAACTTCCCGTCGGCGATGATTGCGCGCAAGGCTGCACCTGCTTTGGCGGTGGGCTGCGCGATGATAGTCAAACCTGCATCGCTCACGCCTTTGAGTGCGTATGCGTTGGCTGTACTGGCCTACGAAGCGGGCGTACCGCAGGATTTGTTGCCTGTTGTCAGCGGCAGTGCTTCGGAAATCAGCCATGAATTTGCTACGAATCCGACTGTACGCAAAATCAGCTTTACTGGCTCGACCGAAGTCGGTGCAAAAATTTTTGCCGACAGTGCGGCAGACATTAAAAAACTCAGTTTGGAACTGGGCGGCAACGCGCCGTTTATCGTGTTTGATGATGCTGATTTGGACAAAGCTGTCGAAGGTGCGCTTGCCAGCAAGTTCCGTAACAGCGGTCAGACCTGCGTCTGCACCAACCGCGTTTACGCTCAATCCGGCATTTACGACGAATTTTGCCGCAAATTGAGTGAAAAAGTGGCTGTGCTCAAATTGGGCAACGGCTTGGAAGATGGCGTAAACCAAGGGCCGCTGATTGAGGAAAAAGCGGTAGAAAAAGTTGAGCAACACATCGCCGATGCATTGGCTAAAGGCGCAAGTTGCCTGACCGGCGGCAAACGCAGCGCGTTGGGTGGAACGTTTTTTGAGCCGACTGTTTTAAGCAACGTTACGGCTCAAATGGCGGTAGCTCGCGAGGAAACCTTCGGGCCTTTGTGTCCAGTGTTCCGTTTTGAAACCGAAGTCGAAGTCATCGAGGCTGCGAACAATACGGAATACGGTTTGGCAGCTTACCTTTTCACCTCCGACACCGCCCGTCAGTGGCGCGTCAGCGAAGCCTTGGAATACGGCATGGTCGGTATCAATACGGGCTTAATCAGTAATGAAGTAGCACCGTTTGGCGGTGTGAAACGCAGCGGTTTGGGACGTGAAGGTAGCAAATATGGTGCGGACGAGTATTTAGAATTGAAATATTTGTGCATTGATGTAGCGGAATAAGGCTTACACAGTAAAGGCCGTCTGAAATTCGGTTTTCAGACGGCCTTTTTTAAACGCAGAAAAGGTATTGGGTAATTTTCATATTATGAGAACGAGCTTTATAAAAAAGCAAAACCATAAGAAATAAAGTTGCAAAAAATTTGTCACATATTTATAAAATTAGTTTGATAACTATTTTATATGTTTTTAATTGCATTAGATGTGTATTCCAAATTTCTGGCAGTAGTTTTTCTTTGAGTGATGGCAGAGGAAATTTTGGGATATATATCGCTGGCAATACAACCGTGAGTAAGGAAGGGTTGGTTCTTTTTGCTCGCACAATGTATGGCTTATACTGATACCGTGGGAACTTTATCCAGGCTGCAATTTTTGGGTATGATTTTTATAAAAAAGGTGATGGGAATGTTGAAGAAATTTTTAATCCTGTTTTGCGTAGCTTTCACCGGCTCATGCAGTTCCTTCCTTTGATGGAGACGGTTTGACAAATGGCTCATATTCTCAAGGGAAACGGCTTGACCCGAATTGTGATCATTATGCTGTCGGCGGTAGTGGCGGCGGTTGCACACCGGCAGGTCAATGGCATCTTAAAGATAAGCAAGGACAAAGAGTGCCATTCTAGCTTTTAAAAATGATTGTAGAACGGGCATTTAATTATTTAGGCCGTCTGAAATTTGGTTTTCAGACGGCCTTTGTTTTAGAGTAGATCCTGGATGGCTGAACGTTCTTCTTCCAATTCGGCCAGTGTGGCGGCGATACGTTTTTGGCTGAATTCGTCCGACAAATCCAAGCCTTGGACGATGCGGTAGCTGCCTTCGTCACAAATGACGGGGAAGCCGAAAATCAAACCTTCGGGAATGCCGTAAGAGCCATCGGATGGAACGCCCATGGTTATCCATTTACCGCTGCTGCCAAGCAACCAGTCGCGCAGGTGGTAGATGGCGGCATTGGCGGCAGAGGCTGCAGATGATGAACCGCGCGCAGCGATAATGGCGGCACCGCGTCCGGCGATTTTCGGCATGAAGACTTCGGTATTCCAGTCGGGTTCGGTAATCATGTCTTGGACGGACTCGCCGTTGCTGGTGGCGTAGCGGTAGTCGGCGTACATGGTTGGGCTGTGGTTGCCCCAAACGCACATTTGCTCGATGGAAGTAATCGGGCGGTTGATTTTTTCGGCAATTTGACTGACGGCACGGTGGTGGTCGAGACGCATCAGGGCGGTGAAATTTTCCGGCGGGATGTCGGGTGCGGATTTCATGGCGATGTAGGCGTTGGTATTGGCCGGATTGCCGACGACGAGGACTTTAACGTTGCGATTGGCAACTTTGTTCAACGCCGCACCTTGTACTTTGAAAATTTCGCCATTGGCGTGCAGCAAATCGGCGCGTTCCATGCCTTGGGTACGCGGACGTGCACCAATCAAGAGGGCGATGTCGGCATCTTTGAAGGCGACTTCGGGGTCGTCTGTGGCGAAGATGTCGGCAAGGAGCGGGAAGGCGCAATCCTGCATTTCCATAATCACGCCGCGCAATGCCTGTTGTGCCTGCGGCAGGTCGAGCAGCTGCAGGATAACGGGTTGGTCGCGTCCTAGCATGATGCCGCCGGCAATGCGGAACAGAGTGGCATAGGCGATTTGGCCTGCCGCGCCGGTAACGGCGATTCGGACGGGTGGTTTGAGGGTCATATTTTTCCTTTTGAAGTCTTTGTTTTACTTGATTTTCGGATTATAGCAGTATTATGGGGAGAATGATGTAGTAAGGCCGTCTGAAATTTGATTTTCAGACGGCCTTGAGTATTTGAAAAGATTATTCGCCGTTTTTCTTTTCAGCTTGTTCTTCTGCTGCTTCATAGGCTTCGACGATTTTCTGCACCAAAGGATGGCGGACAACGTCTTCGCTGGTGAAGGTGTGGAAATACAGGCCTTCTACATCGCGCAGTTTTTCTCGTGCATCTTTCAAGCCGGATTTGATGTTGCGCGGCAGGTCGATTTGGCTGATGTCGCCGGTAATGACTGCTTTGGCACCGAAGCCGATACGGGTCAGGAACATTTTCATTTGTTCGGGCGTGGTGTTTTGCGCTTCGTCCAAAATGACATACGCGCCATTTAAGGTGCGGCCGCGCATATAGGCCAGCGGCGCAATTTCAATCAAACCTTTTTCCATCAGTTTGGTTACACGGTCGAAACCCATCAAATCATACAGTGCATCGTAAAGCGGTCGCAGGTAGGGATCGACTTTTTGTGCCAAATCACCCGGCAGGAAGCCTAATTTTTCGCCTGCTTCGACTGCAGGGCGCACCAAAACGATGCGTTCGATTTGATGTTTTTCCATGGCATCGACTGCGGCGGCAACGGCAAGATAGGTCTTACCCGTACCGGCTGGGCCTAAGCCGAACACGACATCGTGGTTGAGCAAGGCGCGGATATAGCCGTTTTGGCGTGGGGTACGGCCGCCGATGCTGCCGCGTTTGGTGCGGAAATAGTATTGTTGGTCGTGGTGTTTTTCTTCGTGTTTTTCATCTGCGGTTTTGGCTTCAACGGCCGCTAGGCTGATAGCGTTGTCGTCCAAGTCGCCTTTTTCTGCGGCTTCGGCAAGCGACAGCAAGGCACGACGGCCGGCGTGTGCCAGTTCGCCCATGAATGTGAAATGTTCGAAGCGGCGGCTGATTTGGATATCAAGGGCTTTGCCTAAGGCTTCGAGATTGCTGTCGAGCGCGCCGCACAGGCGTTGCAACACGGTATTGTCAATTTCTTCAAACTGCAGATGGACGGTGTGGGTCATATTGGTTTCCGTAAATAAATCTAATTTTTCCGTATTATACCCTTGTTCAGACGGCCTGCTTTATAATACGTCGCTTCTTTTTAATAAACCGTTTCAATCAAAATGAATCACACTGCTTCTCCTCAATCGGAATTTCTGCGCGGTATCAAAGAATGTTCCCCCATGCTGATCGGCTTGTTGCCGTGGGCGCTGATTTTGGGTATGCAGGGTGGGCAGAAAGGCATGAGCTGGCTGGAAATGCTGTTGATGACGGGCATGAACTTTGCCGGAGGTTCGGAATTTGCCGCAGTCAATTTGTGGGCAAATCCTTTGCCGATTCTGCTGATTGCAACGGTAACGTTTATGATTAATTCGCGCCATATCCTGATGGGTGCGGCGATTGCGCCGTATATGAGGGATATGCCGCTGAAAAAGGCGATGCCCGCGCTGTTTTTTATGTGTGATGAAAGCTGGGCAATGGCGTTTGCTGAAATTCAAAAACGTAAGGCGGCAGGTTTGCCTGCATTCAATATGCCGTTTTATGCCGGCGTGTGTTTTATTTTGTATGTAACTTGGATTGGTTTTGCGGCGTTTGGCGCGGCAGTCGGCCCGATGTTCGGCGATGTGGCGGCTTGGGGCTTCGGCATGGCGTTTCCTGCGGTGTTTTTAGTGTTGCTGCGCGGTATGTGGAAGAGCTTTGCGGCTTCACGCCCTTGGTTTGTCAGCCTGATTGTGGCGTGCGCAACTTATTTGACCGTGGATGGCGCATGGTATGTTCCGGCCGGGACGTTGTCGGGCTTGTTGGCGGCGTATGTGTGGGGAGAGCAAAAATGAAGGATTTGTTGTCGCTGCAATCGTTTTTGCTGTTTTTAAGCATGTTGGCCGTTACTTATTCAACCCGATTAATCGGCTTTTTTGCATTGCGCAACCGTACATTGAGCCGTCGTGCGCAAGTGGTGATGGAGGCTGCGCCGGGCTGCGTGTTGATTTCTGTAATTGCGCCTTATTTTGTATCGGACAAACCACATGAGCTGATTGCCATTGCTTTGACGGTATTGGCCGCCAGCCGGTTTTCAATGTTGGTAACGGTATTAATCGGGGTCGGTACTTCGGGCATACTCGGTTATTTGATGAAATAAAAAATTTTCAGACGGCCTTACTTGTTATAATGGCCGTCTGAATTTTTTGATAAAGCAAAAACATGGCAAACCAACGACTCATCTATGGCTTTCACGCCGTCAATGCCCGTTTGTGGCAAAACCCGAAATCGATTACCGAACTCTATATCCAAGAGGGCAAATCTGATGCGCGTACCCGCGATGTATTGGATAAAGCGGCCTCTGAAAACGTACGCGTGCATTTTGCCGATGCTGACCGCCTGAATGCCATCAGCAAAGGGGCGCGTCATCAGGGCGTGGTCGGGTTTATCGATGCCTCCAAAAACCATGTTCACTTGGAAGATGTGTTGGAAAACCTGAGCGAACCACCGTTTTTGCTGGTATTGGATGGCATTACCGACCCGCACAACCTTGGCGCGTGTCTGCGTACTGCCGATGCGATGGGTGTACATGCCGTGATTGCGCCCAAAGACAAAAGCGCCGGCCTGAATGCGACCGTCAGCAAAGTTGCCTGTGGCGCGGCGGAAACCGTGCCGTATATTACCGTAACCAATCTTGCCCGTACTTTGCGTGAGCTAAAAGAATACGGCATTTGGATTGTCGGCACGGACATGGGCGGCGACTCCGACCTTTACCACTGCGATTTGCCCGACAGCGTGGCCTGGGTAATGGGCAACGAAGGCGAAGGTATGCGCCGCCTGACGCGCGAACATTGCGATATGCTGGTATCGATTCCGATGTTTGGCACAGTCGAAAGTATGAACGTTTCCGTCAGTGCAGGCATGGTATTGAGCGAAACCCGCCGTCAACGTGTGTTGAAATCGGAAAAATAAAAAGTTTAATTAAAAGGCCGTCTGAATGTTCTTCAGACGGCCTTTTTCAGGTTTTATTCTTTAACCAAAGGACCTGAGACCTTTGCAAAAAAGCCCTTCCTTCGAC
>NZ_KV831708.1:0-10825 GCF_001837185.1 Neisseria sp. HMSC064D07
TTAGGGGATTTTGGGGAATTTTGCAAAGGTCTCGTTCTTTCTGGTTTTCATTATATGACGAGCGAATTCTGCTTAAAATATAATCAATATTAGGATCGGAAAAACTAAATCCTAAGAAAAGAAAACGTTTGGTTAATAAATCTCCACGCAGTGCGGTAAAGAAATCATTTCTTGTTAAATGAAATTTTTCATAATCATCTTTAATTAAGACCGTTTGGTCTGGAAGAGAAGCATCACCATGTATTTTATAAACTACAGCGTCTCTTTTATGAATAGAGATAGGGAGTTGGCCTATACAATGTTTGATATCTACAACTTTCCCCGCATCTTTTAAAGCATTCTCTATCATTGAATCATAATTGGTTGTCCAAAAAGTATCTATAGGTAACCTAGCTAAAATTTTATGGTTCTCCGTTAGAACTGCTTGGTGAGAAAATTCATTCAAAATGATTTGATTTATTTTAGAACGATTCCCCTGTTTTTCATTGATGTAGTATTGTGCTAAGGAAATTAGATCATTTTCTTCCTTGTCAATATCCAAATCTAATTCTTCAGCTAAATCTTTAAGTAACCCTTTCCAATCCACGAATCCTGCAGCAACAGATAATCCAGCTCCTGCAAAAATTGCTAAATTATTCGCAGATAGCTCATTAACTAATTCTCGTATAAACTGTTTTTTGTTCATAATCTCTCTTCATTCTTTTGTTTGATAACTTTTCTTGAAATATGGATAAATAGGACTTTTTCAAGTATTTTTAAATAAACTATATAGCATACAACGGTACATTCACCAGCCAATCCTGTTCCCGATAATCCGCCATGGAAAAGCGAATTGCTTGTTCAGGCTGGAATTGTTCTACATACACTTTCAAACTTTTCGCTTTTAGATTTTCTTCTGCTTTGACTTCAATCGGAATCACAGCTTGCTTACGTTGCACAACAAAATCTACCTCTGCTGTACCTTTTTCAGTGGCCCAATAAAAAACAGGGTTTTCTTGGGTGGCAATCAGTTGTTGTAAAACGTATTGTTCGGTTAAAGCGCCTTTAAATTCGGTAAAAATACGGCTACCTTCTAGCAGTACGCTGGCATCCAAATTGCTTTGTGCGGCAAGCAGCCCCACATCTAAACCATACAATTTAAAGGCGTTATCTTGATAAGCGGAAAGTGGTAAATGTGGTTTCTTCACACGAGGCACGCTATGTACTAAGCCGCTGTCTTTTAACCATTGCAGAGCAACTTCATAGTCTTTGCTTCTCGCCCCTTTTTGTAGCTGAGCATAGATAAATTTTTTATTTTCTTTGGCAAGTTGCTCAGGAATGGAAGCCCAAATTGACCGTACTTTTTGCACAGTTTGACCATCGTGAATATGTTTGGAAAAATCTTGTTCATACGCCATCAATAAATTACGCTGTATTTGACGCACTTCATCGACATTTTGTGTTTCGATAAATACTTTTACCGCTTCGGGCATACCGCCGACAAAATAATATAGACGGAGCAAATCAATATAGGTGGTTTTCATGGCTGAAATTAGCGACCAGTCTTTCAGCTCAAGCAATTTCACCAAATCTTGTTTGCCAAGTGCAGTTAAAAATTCATGAAAATCCATGGGATAAAGTGGTAGAAAGTCCACTTTGCCGACAGGAAAAGAGACTTGATGATGTAATGATACCCCAAGCAATGAGCCTGCCGCGACAATATAAAATTGAGGTGCATTTTCGTAAAAATATTTGAGTGAAGATAATGCTTGAGGGACTTCTTGTACTTCATCAAAAATAATCAGAGTGTTTTCTGCTTGAATATCGACACCGCTTTCAATTTTCAAACCAAGCATTAAGCGATCAATATCATAGTCGCAAGAAAATAGCGTTTTCATGCGAGGGTTATTATCAAAGTTGATATACGCCACTTTTTCAAAGGATTGCTCGCCAAAGTGTTTCATCGCCCAAGTTTTTCCTACCTGTCTTGCTCCCTGAATAATTAATGGTTTTCGGTTTGTTTTGTGCTTCCACTTTTCTAAGGATTGTATGATCTTACGCTGCATAATGTCTCTTCAAAACAAGGGATATAGGCTAATTATACAGCATGAAATACACTTTTTCTAACGATACAAGTTTTCTTTTAAGCATTTTTTCAAATGAAAAAATGGTTGAAGTGTACATTTTCTAAAGCAAAGGAAGGGATAAAAGGCTTTTTTATGCCAAAGAGCGGTCAAATTTTCAGATATTTTTGCAAATCATCTTAAAAATTTGACCACTTGCATCATTATCAAGACCGCAGCCGTCTGAAACATTGATAGACCGGTTACTGATGTCCGCTTTCTGCTATTTTTGTCCATTTTGCCAATGTCTGCTTCATCTGTGCCTGAGGGATGAAGCGGGCCATCCGTTCTACTTCCTTGCCTTGATAAAACAGCAGCCATGCAGGTGCGGTCAGCACGTGGAAACGCCCGGCCATTTCGGGTATTTCAGCAATATCGGTTTTTACGGCATACACATTTCCTTCCACCGCCAAAGCTGAGTCAAGCTGGGCGGCCACGACCGTACAAACACCGCAGATTGGGGCTTTGATGTACAGTGATACTAAAGGGTGTGTGGCGATGGCCTGTTCGATGTCTTTCAGAGTGTGCAGTTGTTGCATGTCATGTACTCCTTTGAGCGATTAAGCACGTTTCAAGTTGTCTAGAAAAGGGGCTTTCAACGAAATGAAAACAAGAAAACGGTTTGAGTCGTCTAGATTTTTTCCACAACCACTTTTGCCCGCGCTTTCAGGCTGTTCAACACTGGGGAGGTGGCGGCGGAGCGGTCGGCGAAATTTTGCAGGGTAGGAAGGTCGGCGTCGGCTTTTACTTTTACGGTTAGCACCAGATTATCCAGTCCGCCGTAGCCATCTTCCATGCCGAACAGTTTGGCCATGTCGATACCGCCCCTTGCGGATATTTCAAACTGTTCCAGTTTCACGCCTGCCTGTGCTGCTTGCAACTCGAAACCTATGGAGCAGCAGCCTGCCGCAGCACCGATCAGGTATTCCATCGGACTTGGGGCGGCGTTTTCACCGCCCATGTTTTTCGGTTCGTCTGTGGTAAAGGCAGGGAAGCGGCGCACGGAGATTTCGTTCTTCGTGCCGGATACCCAGCGCGAATCGGCGCGTAATGCTGCCTTGCCTTTTGTATGGTCGTTTTCAACCGCTGCCATGGTAGTTCGGAAACGTTCGATATCTAACCCGTTAATCATGTTTTGTCCTTTCATATAATGAATTGCAGATGGTTTTTCGCTACACTATTTCGTACCAATTAGCGACTGACAAAATGGTGGGCAAAAGCCCACCACTTCAAGTTGATGTTTTATCATTAACCAAACACTTTTTTCAAATGTGCTTGGTAGTCTGCGAAGTATTGTTCTACTTGTGGATTTTTAACTACATCGTTACATGTAAATGTCGGTAGACGGGTCAAACCGATGAACTCGTTGAGTTTGTGGAAAGGCATGTACACAGCATCCACATCTTTGCCTTCAAAGAAGTCGCCTTCACGGGTGAACGCTTCAATCGGCGCATTCCAAGTAAGCGAAAGCATGTGTTTTTTGCCTTGCAACAAACCACCTGTACCGAAGCCTTCAGTTGGACTAACACGATGACGGCCATCACTGTGGTAAAGCTTGCCGTGTCCAGCGATAAATACTTCGTCTATGTATTTCTTCACTGTCCAAGGCTCGTGCATCCACCAAACAGGCATCTGCCAAATCACGGCATCCATCCACAAGAATTTTTCGATTTCTGCCTCAACATCATAGCCAGCATCAATCACAGTTTCTTTTACATTGTGTCCAAGTGCGGTCAAAACTTCTTTTGCTTTTTTGTGAAGCGTGTTGTTTAACTCACCATGCGAATGGCCGAATTCTTTACCACCGTTTAATAATAAAATGTTCATTTTTACTCCTAGAATAAATAATTTATAAAAAAGGATGTGATGTTTGCGGTTATTGTCCCGTTTTCCATGAAGCGATACGTTTCAAATTATCCACCGTGTCGTGATTGACGATGGCGTCGAACGTGCCGTCCAGTTTGGCAATTTCTGCTTTGTCTTCATCACTGAGGGCAAAGTCAAAGATGTTCAAGTTCTCCGCCATGCGTTCGGGTTTGGTGGATTTTGCCAATACAATTATGCCACGTTCCACCAGCCAGCGGGTAATCACTTGTGCCACAGATTTGCCGTATTTTGCACCGATTTTGCTTAACACGGGATTGTGGAAAATATCGTTTTTGCCTTCAGCAAACGGCGCCCATGCTTCCACGGCGATACCTTCAGCCTGCAAAGCGGAAACGGCTTCGGTTTTTTGTTGGAACGGATTAATTTCAATCTGATTGGCTTGCGGCATCACTTTATTGAATAGTCCCAAATCCACCGCGCGTACGGGCGAAAAATTGCTCACGCCGATGGCGCGGATTTTGCCGGCTGCCTGATATTCTTCCAGCGCGCGCCATGTGCCGTAACTGTCGCCGTAAGGCTGATGAATCAGCACCATATCGATGTAATCCAAATTCAGACGGCCTAATGAACGCTCCAGCGAGGCTTTAGTGGCTTCGTAGCCGAAATTTTCTACCCAAATTTTGGTGGTAACGAACAATTCTTCGCGCGCCACGCCGCTGTTTTTAATCCCCAAACCGACTTCGGTTTCATTCATATAAATCTGTGCGGTGTCGATGTGGCGGTATCCTGCTTTGATGGCAGCAATCACAGCTTGCTCGGTTTCTTCGGGGGGAATTTGAAATACGCCGAAACCGAGAATAGGAATTTTTATGCCATTGTTTAATGTGATGTTTTGCATGATATTGTCTTCTGTTTACTCTCATGAAAGTGCAGTCATTCTATGATTTGTTTTTATTGAGATCAATAGGGGTTGGCTTTATTATGCAATGAATTAAATTCACTAATAAAAGAGAGTTTAAAGAGAAAATGCAGAACTTTAACGAACTGAATTATTTTTTGACGTTGGCGCAAACGCAGAGTTTTGTGAAAGCGGGGCAACTTTTGGGGATTTCTTCTTCGGCGTTGAGCCACAGCATGAAAAATTTAGAAACGCGGCTAAATTTGCGCTTGTTCAACCGCACTACGCGCAATGTATCGCTGACCGAAGCGGGGCAGCAGCTTTTCGACCAACTTTCCCCACTTTATCAAGCCATAAACCAAGAAGTCGATGCATTAAATGATTTTTTGAATACGCCATCGGGATTGATTCGCATCAACGCCCCGGCGATGGCAGCGGAAGCCGTGTTGTATCCAAAATTAAAGCCGATTTTGAACCAATACCCGAAAATCCGCTTGGAAATCGTGGTGGACGATCGTTGGGCAGATATTGTGAAAGAAGGATTTGATATGGGCGTTCGGTTAGGTAACAAGGTAGCGAAAGAGATGATTGCGGTGCCAATTTCCGCACCGCTCAAAATGGTATTGGTTGCCTCGCCCGATTATTTGGCACAACACGGTTCGCCAAAAAATATTGATGATCTGCAACAGCACCACCTTATCGGCATAAAACTCTCCGCTGAACACGGCACGGAGATGCAGTGGGAATTCAAATACAAAAAAGAGCTGATTACGTTCACACCAAAATCGCAGTTTTCCATCAACAATCATCTGCGTCTGCAAGCCGTTTCAGACGGCCTTGGCATTGCGTGGATAGCACATATGAGCGTAGCGGATGCACTCAATTCGGGGCACCTGGTCGAGCTGTTGCCTGAGTATGCTATGACTTACGAACCGCTTTACCTCTATTACCCCAGCAGCCGTGGGCATTCCAATGTGTTTAAGTTGATTGTGGATGCGCTGCGGGTGGAGGTCGTCTGAAAATGTAAAAACAGCCTGACTTCTTTGCATGGATTTCAGACTGCTTTTTGCTTTCAGGTAGCCTTATAGCTTCTAGGAGACCTTATTCATATACCGCCTGCCACATTGCGTCCTGCACCGCCTGTACCCAGTTTTCAGGCTGCTTGGTCGCTACACCGTCCTTGACCGCCTGTTTGGCAACAGCAACAGCAACAGTAGCAGACGATGCACGCAGGTTATTCACCGATGGCAGGAGCGACGCGCCTTCGTCCTGTGGATTGACTTGCGAGGCGACTGCTTCAGCTGCAGCCAGCAGCATCCCGTTAGTAACGTGTTTCGCACCGGAAACGATAACCCCCAGCCCCAACCCTGGGTAAAGCATGGCGTTGTTAGCTTGACCGATTTCGTAGTTCACGCCTTTATACGGCACGGGTGGCACGGGGATGCCGACAGAAATGAGTGCTTTGCCATCCGACCATTTTATAGCCTCACTCGGCATCACTTCGATTTTCTCGGTCGGGTTAGATAACGGCAGCAGAATTGGGCGCTCTACGCCCGCACATAGGGCTTTGACTACGTCTTCAGTGAATGCGCCGTGATCGGTGGATGTGCCAATCAAGATAGTCGGTTTTACTTGTTTTACAACTTCGAGCAAGCCGATTTTACCGTCCGTTTTCGCCCAGTCGGCAACTTCGGCGGCGGGTCGGGCATATTCCTGCTGGTAATCGGGCAAGCCGTCCATGTCGTCAGTAACCAGTCCGTTGATGTCAATCAGCCATACGCGTTGTTTCGCTTCTTCGCGACTCAGGCCTTCGCGCTCCATCGCCGCACTGATTTGGTCGGCCATACCCGTTCCTGCGGTGCCTGCACCGTACACCACCAACTGCTGTTCGGCAAAGGTCTGTTTGGTCACTTTCAGGCCAGAGAATACGGCAGCCATCACAATCGCCCCCGTTCCCTGCATATCGTCGTTGAAAATACGGTATTGTCGGCGGTTCTCCACCAAAATGCGGCGGGCATTGGACGGACCGAAGTCTTCAAAGTGCAAAAGCGCATTGGGGAACATTTCAGCAGCAGTTTTCAGGTAGCTTGCAATCAATGCGTCGTAGCGTTCACCACGCACGCGGGCATGGCGATTGCCCAAATAAGCGGGATCATTGAGCAGGGCTTCATTATCTGTACCCACATCTAGATTCACAGCAATGGTGCGGCTGGGATGAATGCCCGCAGCAGCAGTATAAACTGCCAGTTTGCCGACGGAAATATCCGTGCCGTTCACACCCCAGTCGCCGATACCCAAAATCTCTTCCGCATCGGAAACCACAATCAAATCTACATCATCTGCACCCAAGCCCAGCGTTTCAAACGATGCACGGATGTTTTCAGGATGGTTTACATCCAGATAGACAGCTCGCGAACGGCGGTAGTCGCGGCTCCATTTTTTAATTGCTTCGCCGACAGTGGGGTCGTAAACGACGGGTAGCATTTCAGCTAGATGGTCAATCAGGAGTTTGTAGTACAGTACTTCGTTGCGGTTGTGCAGTTGATCGAGAAAGATATATTTTTCAATATCTTTTTCATAGGATGAAAACTGGCGGTAAGCACGCGTGGCCTGTTGTTCGAGCGTTTCTACAACGACAGGTAGGCGGCCGGTCAGGCCATATTTTGCTCGCTCTTCCAATGTGAAAGCGGTATCTTTGTTGGTGAGAGGGTTCTGTAGGATGGTGGGGGTGTTGCTCATATTGTGTCTCCTTTGAAGGTTAGGACAAAGTTCGTCCGAAAAATGGACTGTTATATTGTACTTAAAAAAATATGGATTAAAAGTTAATTTAACAACCTAGAAAGTCCTTAAAAGTTGATGATTAGCCTTTTAAAGACTACTAACAGACGTGTCACAATGAAACTGAATCTAAACCACACTGTTTCAGGCTACCTGAAACAGTGCAGGTGCCATTGGTCTGATTTTTTGAATGCGTGCCTACGAACCCCCATCCTGTTTTTCAGACGGTTTTTTTCATAACAAAGAGCGGTCAGTTTTTTAGGTATTTTTGCAAATTCTCTTTAAAAGATGACCGCTTATCAATCCAGTTTCAGGATTTCTCCGTCTTCCGGAACGTTCACACGGCTTTCAATGCCTTGACCGCGTATAAATTTACGCATATCGGCGCGGCTGACGGCGGTATGATTCACGGTATCCATGTGTACGGTAATGATTTTGGCTTTAGGCATGACTTGGCTGGCTTTTAATACATCAGCCGTCCCCATAATAATGCCGTCTGAAATGCCTGAAATCAGCGCGTAGCCCGTGTTCATAATCAGATAATCGGGTTTGTAGCGGTTCAATGCTTTGTTTACATCTGCCGTCCACACAGTATCACCCATGATATAAGCGGTTTTATGTCCGCTGCTTTGGAATACCACACCCATTGCATCGCCTAAGATTTCGGCTAGCTGAGGGTTGGCATACATGGCTTCTGTACCATGTACGCCGCCGGTCTTGCTGATGGTTACACCGTTGAAGACAGTGCTGCCGTTCAACACGCGTACATCAGTAAAGCCTTGGCTGCGGATTTTGGCAGCGTCAGCTTGGTGCTGCACATATACGGGCAGGTTTTTTGGAATGGAACGTGCGGCGGTTTCGTCCCAATGGTCTTCGTGAGTATGGGTAACGATAACTGCATCCACACCGTCCAAAATTTTATTCACGCTCATCGGCAGCCCGACCAGCGGCATTTTGGCTTGGTTATTGAACGTACCGGCAAAGCCGTTCATGGAATGCTTGGGGGCGAAAAACGGGTCAACCAAAAACGTCTGTCCTGCGTATTCGACTTTGGCAGTAGCGTTACGGATATGTTGGTATGAATCGTCTGCCCAAGCGGAAAAGGCTGTCGCGCCCAAAACAGTGGCAAGAATAAATTGCTTGAATTTCATGATGTTGCTCCTTAAAAAATCATGGAGCGTATTTTAAGCAGCAGGTGCATCGGCTAAAATAGGCAATATTGCCAATAAACGTAAGGATAGTGCCAAAATGTCGTCTGAAAACGAGCGTAACGAGTTTCGCCAAAATCAAGCTGTCCCCAAAATCGTGCTATATGCTCAATCGGGCATGAATGATTTTGTCTTCAACATTCCCTTTTCTGTTTTTCAGACGGCCTATCGGGACAATCCGCTCTTTGACCTGAAAATCTGTTCCGATGATAGCAAAGACGTCATCACGGCACTGGGCGCAAGCATTCCCGTACACGGCGGCTTGGATTTGATGGAAGAAGCCGACATCATCGTCATCGCAGGCTGGCGCAATATTGAAGAAACCCCGACGCCGGAACTGGCTGAGAATTTACAGCGGGCAGCGAAACGTGGTGCACATATTGTCGCCCTATGCTACGGCTCTTACGCCCTTGCCTACACAGGACTTTTAGACGGCAGAACCGCCGCGACCCACTGGCTTGCCGAAGACGATTTTGTCAGCCGTTTCCCTAAAATTCATCTGGATACCAACCGCCTATATGCGGAAGACGGCAATTTTTTAACATCGGCAGGTGCGGCGGGCGGGCTAGATTGCTGCCTGTACCTCATCCGCAAAATCCACGGTGCAACCGTTGCCAACGACCTTGCCCGTACCTTGGTTGCGGTACCACACCGCGAAGGCGGGCAGGCACAGTTTATCCACCGACCTGTCGAACGCCGTACCGCCGATGACAAAATCAATCACTTATTGGACGAACTGCGCCAAAACCTTGCAACCCCATACCGCTTGGACGATTTGGCAAAAAAATTAGCTGTTTCCCGCCGAACCTTTATCCGCCATTTTTCTCAAGCCACAGGCATGAATTTCGGTGAGTGGCTCACCACAGAGCGGCTATGGCAGGCGCAGGATTTGTTGGAAAATACGGATTTGCCGATAGACCGCATCGCTGAACAAAGCGGCTTCGGCAGCGCGGCAAACCTACGTTTGCAGTTCAAAGCCAAGTTTAAAGTCAATCCGAATGCCTGGCGGAAAGTATTTGGCAGATAGCTCGCGTTAGTCAATCTAAAATACCTGAGTGCAGGCTACTTCGGAGATCGTCTGAAAATACAAAAAAGCAGCCTATACTTTTCAGACGGCCTTTTTTCTTTTTCAAAGAGTAGAGAAATTTCAAAGAGTTTTTATAAATCATCTTCAAAATCCAAACGCTTGTTCTATCCTAATCATTTATATTCAAAGATGACAAGCTCAATCTCATCCTCGCCAATAGAGATAGCGACTCTTATATGGACACAAGATGCCGTCTGAAACAATATCACGCTGTTCACAAAGTGAATCAACTTTTTTCCTTTTTACCCCACCAAAACCGACGTCATACTAAGCGAGCCTGCAATCAAATTATCATTGAAAAATGTAATATCGTCTTGCCGTTCGCGTAATGCCATGATGTACAGCAACGGCAAGTAATGATCCAGCGTTGGCACAGAAAGCTCGGCCTTTTCGCCTAGCTGCTGATAATGCACCAAAGTTTCATTATCTCGTGTTGCAATCGCCTGATTGACCGTTTCCCGAAAAGCAAACGCCCAGTCATAACCCGCACCGATTTGATCAATATGTTCCCAGCTTATCGCCCTCAGATTATGCACAATGTTGCCGCTGCCGATAATCAACACGCCTTGTTCTCGTAAAGCCGCTAACTTTTTCGCCAAGTTGAAATGCCATTCCGCCGATTGCAAACGGTTAAGGCTAAGTTGCACTACTGGAATATCGGCATCAGGATAGAGATATTTCAACACCGCCCAAGCGCCATGATCAAAGCCTCGTATTGGGTTCAGCTCGACATTTTCCGGCTGCAATAATGACCTCATTTGCTCCGCCAGCTCAGGCGAGCCAGGTGCAGGATATTGCACTTGGCTGAGCTCTTCAGGAAAGCCGTAGAAATCGTAAATCATTTCAGGGTGTTCACCAGACGTAACCTGCAAACGGCTGCTGTACCAATGTGCTGAAATCATCAAAATAGCTTTTGGTTTGGCAA
>NZ_KV831708.1:10925-11174 GCF_001837185.1 Neisseria sp. HMSC064D07
AGATTGTACGGATAAATTTTTATTCAAAAAATACTGGTTTGAGACCTTTGCAAAAAAGTCCTTCCCCAGACAGCCGAGATCCAAACACAGGTTTTCGGCTGTTTTTGTTTCAAATATCCACTGATTCTACCCAAATCCCCCCCTTAATCCCCCTTGGATACCCAATAATCAGGCATCCGGCCGCCTTTTAGGCAGCAATAGGCGCACTTAGCCTATTGGCGGCTTTCAAAAGGTTCAAACACATCGCCT
>NZ_KV831708.1:11274-11716 GCF_001837185.1 Neisseria sp. HMSC064D07
AAAAGGTTCAAACACATCGCCTTCAGATGGCTTTTTGCACTCACTTTGCTCAGTCCGAAGTAGGCTGCCCGGGCGTAGCGGAATTTACGGTGCAGCGTACCGAAGCTTTGTTCCACCACATAACGGGTCTTCGATAAATAGCGGTTACGTTTGGTTTGCACTTCCGTCAGCGGACGGTTGCGGTGGGCTTTGCGCATAATGCCGTCCAGCAACTGATGTTCTTTCAGGTGTTGCCGGTTTTCCGCACTGTCGTAGCCTTTATCGGCATAGACGGTTGTGTCTTTGGCTATTCCTTCCAACAAAGGCAACAGGTGGTTGCACTCATGGGTATCAGTTTTTCGATATAGCCTTCCTCATCGGTACGGGTATGTTGTTTGTAACCGAGTTTGTAAAGGCCGTTTTTCTTTGTCCAACGGGCATCGCTGTCTTTACTCGGTGTGGT